>JAFAQI010000270.1 GCA_019246495.1 Frankiales bacterium
TCTCGGTGGCCGGCGGCTCATCCCCGACTGCCAGGCGCAGGCGGAGCTGAACGCGCAGTGGGTCAAGACCGTGCGCACCAACGGCTGGGCGTTGCTGCCGCTGTGGGTCGGGTTGCAGGCGCCGTGTCGCAGCAACACGACGAAGAAGGCGTTTACGTCAGCGAACGCGCGACGCCTTGGGCAGGTCGCGGCAAAGAGCGCGGTCGCGGTGATGCGTTCGCTCGGCCTCGGTCCGCACAAGCCGATCTATCTCGACCTCGAGCCCTACGACACGTCAAAGGCGCGATGTGATGCCGCGGTCGTCGACTTCGTCGAGGCGTGGACCAACGCGTTGCACCGCCGGCACTACGTCGCGGGTGTCTATGCGCACGCGACGCAGGGCGTCGAACCGATCGCGTTGAACGCGCGGCCGCTGCCTGACGACATCTGGTGGGCGTTGTGGAACGGCCGCAAGTCGACCTACTACCCGACGTTGCATGGCAAGTGGCTGAACCACCGGATCCACCAGTACGCCGCGCAGGGCGGCAGCCAGATGACGAGTCATCACGGCCAGGCGATGCAGATCGACCGCAACAGCATCGATGCGGACGTGGTGGGTGCCTATGTCGCGCGGACGCCGGCCGGACCGCCGTTTGCCTACCGCGCATCACCGCCTGCGGGGCTTCAGTTGCAGGAGCGCACGTCGCCGGACACCAACAACGTGCCGGTGACGGCGGACAACTACGGCGCGCGACTGCGCATCCAGTGCCAGACGACCGGCCAGAACATCTACGGCGACAAGGTGTGGGACCTGCTCGCCGATGGCAACTACGTCGCCGACCTCTACACGACGACGACGGGCAGGCTCGGCTTCACGCCGGGCATCCCCCAATGCCAGTGATGCGCTGATCAGCCGGCCGGGTCGTCGGAAGGCGGCGCCATGACGCTGGTGCGTGGCTGGTAGCGGTCCTTGAACGGGTCGGGCAGCGAACGCATGTGTTCCTCGGCGAGGTCGGTGCGGGTGTTGTCCGACCAGATCGGCGCCCAGCCGCGCGCTGCGCGATAGGCGCCGGCGGCCGCGACGAGCATCGTCCCGATGCCCCGGCGCCGCCATCGCGGCGAGACGTAGAGCTGGTGGACGAGTCCGGTGTCGGGATACCACCGCACCGCACCGACCTGCTCGTTGCTGTGCACGTCCATCTGCTTGAACGTCGCCTCGTCGACAACCGATCCTTCCGGCCGGTGGTCGGTGGCGAACGCGATGAGAAGCATTGCCGCGGGGCGAGCCGACGGCTGCGGCTGTTCGACGTACCAGAGCGGCGGCACCCCGGGCGACACGATCGGCCCGACGTGCACCTCGAGCACGCGACCGCCGTCCGCTTCGAGGCAGACGGTGATGAGCGGTTCGCCGGGAAGCGGTGTGTCGAGCGGCAGGTCGACGATGATGCCGTCGTCATGGTCGGGCGTGCCGAAGGCGAGTAGCTCGACGCACGGCTGGTCGGACGGCACCGGCAGTTCAGCCGGTCTGCGCCCCCACCACACGCTCACGCTTTGCCGTTCCCGACCATGCCCCTCCTACGGTCCGGTCGCGACGATAGAGCAAGCCGGACCTCACCGGACGGCAAGGCGTGCGGAGCTGAAAGCGATCAGTGCGTCGCGGTGCGCGGAGCCGGCACGGTGTCGCTGGGCTCGTCGTAGGCGAACATCGGCGTCACCCGGTCGCTCTCGAGCAGTCGCGAGATGTGCGCCGGCGGCTGCGGCGTCGTGAAGAAGAAACCTTGCGCGAGGTCGCAACCGAGCCGGCGCAGTGCGCGCAGCTGGTCGAGGTTCTCGACGCCCTCGGCGATCGTCGTGAGACGCAACGCGCGGGCCATTCCCGCGACCGCCGCGACGATCGCGGAGTCGTCGCCGTCGACCGCAAGGCCGTCGACGAACGACCGGTCGATCTTCACCGCATCGACGGGCAGTCGCTTGAGATACGACAGCGACGAGTAGCCGGTGCCGAAGTCGTCGACCGCAAGCCGTACGCCGAGCTCGCGCAACGACGACAACGCAGTGACGGCACCTTCGGCGTCCTCGAGCAGCGCGGTCTCGGTGATCTCGAGGCCGAGCTGCGAGGGGTCGACGCTGTGCTTACGCAACACGTCGGCGACGAGGTCGACGAGCTTGGGGTCGCCGAGCTGGCGCGCCGACAGGTTGACCCAGACGGCGAGCGGCCCGCCGTCGTGCCGCGCGGTCCGCCACTCCGCCGCCTGCGCGAGCGCGGTGTCGAGCACCCACGCGCCGATGCCTGCGATGAGCCCGGTCTGCTCCGCGAGCGGCACGAACTCTGCCGGCGGCACGAGCCCGCGCTCCGGGTGATGCCAACGCACGAGTGCCTCGACACCGGTGATGCGGCCGCTGCGCAGGTCGACCTCGGGCTGGTAGACGACGCGGAACTCCTCCTCGTCGAGCGCGCGGTGTAGGTCGTTCGCCGTACGCAGCCGGTTGACGGCATGCGCGCGGTAGTCCTCGATGAAGAGCTCGCTGCGCGCGCGACCTTTTTCTTTTGCGCGGTGCAGGGCGACGTCGGCGTCGCGCAACACCGTCTCGGGTGTGGCAAGCGACTCACCCGCGCCCGACAGTGCGATGCCGATCGAGAACGACAGGAACACCTCGTCGCCGTCGAGCTGGAACGGCGTGGCCATGACCTCGGCGACGCTGTCCGCGACACCGAGGCCCTCCGCCGCACCACTCGTGCCGGTGACGAACAGGCAGAACACGTCGCCGCCGAACCGCGCGACCATGCCCTCCGGCCCGGCGACGTCCATCAGTCGCTGCGTCACCTGCCGCAGCATGAGGTCACCCGCGTCGTGCCCGAACGAGTCGTTGACGAGCTTGAAGTGGTCGAGGTCGAGGAGCAGTACGGCGACTTGCGACGCGTCTGACATCGCTGCGTCCATCGCGTCGCCGAGTGCTTGCACGAGCACGGTGCGGTTGGGCAAGCCGGTGAGGGCGTCGTAGAGGCCGGCTTGCGCGAGCTGCTCTTCCAGGA
>JAFAQI010000284.1 GCA_019246495.1 Frankiales bacterium
AGTCCGCGCCGGCGCTGGCCATCTTGCTGCCAGGCAGGGCCTGCGGGATGCCGTAGGCACCCGAACCGCCGTTGCTTGCGTAGGTCTCCCAGTTGCTCTCGCGCATCCAGAGCGTGTCGAGGCAGGACCACTCACCCTCGCCCCAACCCTCGCGCAGCAGCATCGCGTGAGCGATGGTCTGCGGCGACCCGGTCAGCGCGACCCGAGCCTGTGAGCGGCTGGCGCGCCGGTTCACGTGCCGGTGCGGAGCGCGGTGTGCGGCCCGGTGTCGGGCCGAGTGGCGTACGTCGTTGCGGAGCCGCGGCAGCTGCCACGACTTGGCCAGGGCGGGCTTCGCGGCCGCAGTTGCGGTCGGGACCGACTGGTCGGCGGCGGCGCTGAACGCGAGCGCCGGTGCTGACATCGTCGCGGCAATACCGGCCGCGGCTACGACAGCGGAAACCCCCCGGAACATGGTCCGGTTCACTGCTGATTTGCCTTTCGTGCTCTCGCGGAACGCCTCGGTTCGGCGGTCCTCGGGGGCACCCCGCGGGCAGTCCTCAGCCGGTCTGGCTCAGGCCGCACCGCTCACGCCCGGCGGGCGTTCGAGGGGCAGCGGCGGCGCTTTCGCCACCACGCGCGGGCTCTCCGCGCTCGTGCCATGGCACCGGGGTTCATGCACCCGGCGCCGGTCTTCCTCCATTCCAACTGCTAACTGCTGCAAGCACCAGTCGGATACGCCCAAAACGGGCGTGAGTAAGGTCACATTGGCGGCGCGGACGGCACGTCAGGGCACAGAAGTCACACCAACCTCAGCGCCAGCTGAGCTCCCTGGGGGGCGGCGCGGCGGTCAGCCGGCGCCTGGCGAGGAGCGCGATGACCACGCCAGCGACGAACCCGTAGACATGCGCGAGGTAGGCGACGCCAGCGCCAGCCGCGACCGCGGAGCCACTCGAATAGAGCCACTGCAGGAGGAACCAGCCGCCGAGCACGAGCCAGGCCGGCAGCCGGAACGGGATCAGCACGATCGCGAGCGGGACGAGCGTCGTCACGCGGGCTCGCGGAAAGACGACGAGGTAGGCACCGAGCACGCCCGCGATCGCCCCGGAGGCACCGACCAGGGTCGTCGTCGCGTGCGGTGCGCCGAAAGCGAAGCCGTACGCCGCGACGTAGCCGCAGAACAGGTAGAAGAGCAGGAACCCGACGCGTCCCATCCGGTCCTCGACGTTGTTGCCGAACACCCAGAGGAACAGCATGTTGCCGAGCAGGTGCAACCACCCGCCGTGCAGGAACATCGCGAACAGCGCGGAGAGGAACGGGCTCTTGTGATACGTCGGGGCCGCTTCGCGAACACACGCCTGCTGCCCGTCGGGCAGCTTGATCAGCGCGATCGGATGTTGAAGCTGCCGGTTGGTTGTCAGCTCCTTGGGAATCGCGGCGTACTTGTCGAAGTAGGCGAGTTGCTGGCACACCTGCGCCTGGGTCTGCGTGCCGACGCCGATCTGTGAGACCACCGGCTCGCTGAGGAAGATGATGACGTTCAGCGCGATGAGCAGGTAGGTGATGATCGGCGTACGACGAACCGGGTTGTCGTCATGGATCGGGATGACCACCGCGACAGTCTCTACTGGTATTCGACGAGAACCGGCGCCGGGTGCAGCTTCAGGACGGCAGCGGGCCCTAGCAGGTTGACGTCCTTGTCGTAGAACAGCTTGAACCCCAACGGAAATCGGTGACCGCGCGCGAAGTCATCGTACTTGCCGATCTTCGCCGGACGGCTGCCGAAACCGTCCACGTTGAACACGGTCGCGAGGTCACGATGCGCGCGCAGCGCCGCCTTGTTGCGCACCATGTCGGCCGTGAACTCGTGCACGACGAAAAGCTTCTGCGGCAGATGATGCGCGGTAGTCAGCGCGGCGAGCCAGCGGGACACCGCATTGACACTGCGCGCATCCGTGTGACCGATCCGCGTCAGCGGCAGCTCACCGCCATACAGCTTCCACTCCGGGTCGAGTGCGAGCCCGACATAGGGCAGCAGCAACCAGCGACGCAGCGACTTCGCGTCGTGCAGGAAGCTGCCGCGCCCGGGCTGCACGTCGAGCAACAACAGTGCATGATGCCGCCGCGCCGCGCGCGCGTAGGTCGCGATCACGCTGTCGGCGACGCGCGTGGAGTAGTTGCCCTGGTTGCCATGCCCGCTGGTTGCGACGAACGCAATCAGCTCGTACGCCGGAAGCACCGCAACTCGGCGATGCCGGTAGGCCGATGCCTGTCGGGCGAGCCGTGGCCACAGCCCATCGGCGGTCGCCGTGCCCAACACGCCGAGGACCGGTGAACCCGCGGCGCCGTAGAAGGCAACGACGCGATGATCGGGGAACAGCCGACGGCTGCCGTCCGGCAACGTCGGACGCGGCGCCGGACGGGCTGCGGAAGGCGCCGGCCGGACCCGGAGCGCGACGAGCGCGGCATCGCTTCCGGCGAGCCCCGGCAGCGGAGTCGTCGCCCCAGTCGCCTCGGTCGCGGCGACCGGCGCTGGCGACCCGTGCGCGTCGATCGTGCAAGCCGGCGCGAGCATCGCGAGCAGGGCAACCGACGCGAGCGCACGCCTCCTCATCGGCTGCTCCTGTCGGATCCTCGCGTTGCGCCGCCCGCCCGGACGGGCGTCAGATCCCCAGATCTTCCAGCATCTCCGTGACGAGCGCAGCGATGGGTGACCGTTCGGAACGGGTCAACGTGACGTGCGCGAACAACGGATGACCCTTGAGCGCCTCGATGACTGCGGCGACGCCGTCGTGCCGGCCCACCCGCAAGTTGTCGCGCTGCGCGACATCGTGCGTCAGGACGACCCGGGAGTTCTGCCCGACCCGCGACAGCACGGTGAGCAGCACGCCGCGTTCGAGTGACTGCGCCTCGTCGACGATGACGAATGCGTCGTGCAGGCTGCGACCGCGGATGTGCGTGAGCGGCAGGACCTCGAGCAGGTCGCGGTCGACCACCTCGTCGATCACCGCCGGCGACACCAGTGCACCCAACGTGTCGTAGACCGCTTGGCCCCAGGGCGACATCTTCTCGGCCTCGGTGCCGGGCAGGTAGCCGAGATCCTGCCCGCCGACGGCATAGAGCGGCCGGAACACCATGACCTTGCGGTGCTGTCGCCGTTCGAGCACGGCTTCGAGGCCGGCGCACAGTGCCAGCGCGGACTTGCCGGTGCCGGCGCGGCCGCCCAGCGACACGATGCCGACGTCGGGGTCGAGCAGCAGGTCGAGCGCGACACGTTGCTCCGCGCTGCGACCGTGCACGCCGAACGCCTCGCGGTCACCGCGGACGAGCCGCACCTGCTTGTCGGCGGTCACCCGGCCGAGCGCACTCCCCCGCTCCGACAACAGCACGAGGCCGGTGTGGCACGGCAGCTCGGCGGCGGCAGGAAGGTCGAGCACCTCGTGTGCGAACAACGCGTCGATGTCTGCTCCGCAGACCTCGACCTCGGCCATGCCGGTCCAGCCCGACTCGACCTGCTCGGCGAGATACTCCTGCGCCTGAAGCCCGATGCTCGCGGCTTTGATGCGCAGCGGCATGTCCTTGCTGACCAGGACGACGTCGGCGCCTTCCGCGGCAAGGTTGCGGGCGACAGCGAGCAGCCGGCTGTCGTTGTCGCCGATGCGATACCCCGCAGGCAGGATCGCTGGGTCGGTGTGGTTGAGCTCGACGCGCACCGTGCCGCCGAGGTCGTTGACCGGCAGCGGCTCGTCAAGCCGGCCGTGCTGCAGGCGCAGGTCGTCCAGCAGGTGCAGCGACTGCCGCGCGAACCAGCCGAGCTCCGGATGGTTGCGCTTCGCCTCGAGCTCCGTGATGACCACGATCGGCAGCACGACCTCGTGCTCCGCGAACTTCGTGATGGAGGCCGGATCGGCGAGCAGGACGCTCGTGTCGATGACGAAGGTCCGGCGGGGAGCCTTGCGGCGGCGGGTCCTCGTGGTGCTGGTCGCAGTAGCGGAGTCGGCGGGCAAGGGGGTCAAGGGGCGCCTCCGGCAGAGGGGGCGGCCAGTGCTCTGTCCGCCGCAATCGACGGTACGGCGGCCACGGCCGGGAAATGCCGCGACACGCGGCTGGACTGGGAGACTATCGAGGCGGCCACAGCATCGTGCCGCCCGCAGGACAACCACGGGCGGCGGCGAAGGAGCCTGCATGAGATCAGCGCGCCGTTGGACCGTCTCCTCGCTCAGCCTGTTGCTCGCTGCGGGTGGGCTCACCGCCCTGCACGCGGCCGCCGCGGGCAATCCGACGGTCGGCGTCGGCGGGGCCGGACCCGCGACGACGTCGTACGACGGCTCGGTGGGACCAGGCAACCCGGACCCGCTGGGCCCGCCCGCTCCGGCGTGCTCGCAATCGGCCGGCTGCGACCGGCACGTCATCACGCTCGCGGCGCCGAAGGGCTGGACCAAGACGCACTCCATCACCCTGGCGGTGGCGCTCACCTACTCCTCGCCCAGCGGCCCGGACCTCGACGTCGGCATCATCGACTCGAGCGGCGCGCTGATCGCCAGCGAGTTCGACGTCGCGAGCAAGCAGCCGGTGACCGCCGCCAACGTGTTGCCGGGCAACTACACGATCGAGGTCGACGGCGACCCGACGCCGGCGCCGCAGAGCTACACCGCCGTCATCACCGCGGCGTCGGGACCGAAGTACATCCCGCCCAAGCGCAAGACCGGCGGCCTGACGTTCAGCCGGGCGACCCTCGTCGACCCCTACCGTCTCGGGACCGAGCCGACGCTCGCCGTCGCCACGGACGCGAAGACCGTCTACGAGAGCCCGATCTTCGGTTTCTCGACCACGCAGTCGTTCCTCATGCGCAGCACGAACGAGGGTCAGACGTTCAACGTCCTCGGCGTACCCGGCGTAGGCAAGCTCGACCAGTGCACCGGCGGAGGTGACAGCGACGTCGCGACCGACCAGTTCACCGGCGACCTCTACAACATCGACCTGGGCGGCGCACCTGAGGTGCCCGCTCGCGTGTCGCACGACAAGGGCCTGTCGTTCGCGAGCTCGTGCGAGGCCAACTTCCACGACGGGGCCAACTACTTCACCGACCGGCAGTGGCTCGCCACCGACCTCAAGCACCACGTCGAGTGGTACATCTACCGCGACGGCGTCCTCTCCACCAACACGCTTCCGGGGATCGGCGGCACC
>JAFAQI010000309.1 GCA_019246495.1 Frankiales bacterium
CTCTTGCTGACGAGCCCGATCCGGCCGGGCCGGGTGATGTCGGCCGGGATGATGCCGGCGTTGGACTTGCCGGGCGAGATGATGCCCGGGCAGTTGGGGCCGATGATCCGGGTCTTGCGCGTCTCGGTCGAGTAGGCGAAGAAGTAGGCCGAGTCCTGCACCGGGATGCCCTCGGTGATGACGACGAGCAGCGGGATCTGTGCGTCGATCGCCTCGATCGCCGCATCCTTTGCGAACGCCGGCGGCACGAAGACGACCGACACGTCCGCGCCGGTCTCCTTCATGGCCTCGCCGACCGTCGCGAAGACGGGAATGCCGTCAACCTCGGAGCCGGCCTTGCGCGGGTTGACGCCGCCGACGACCTTGGCGCCGGACGCGACCATGCGCCGGGTGTGCTTCGTGCCCTCGGCTCCGGTCATGCCCTGCACGATGATCTTGCTGCCTTCATCGAGCCAGATCGCCATCAGGCACCTGCCAGCTCGGCGGCACGCTGGGCCGCGCCGTCCATCGTGTCGACCTGCTGCACCAGTGGATGTCCGGCCTCGGTGAGGATGCGGCGGCCCTCCTCGGCGTTGTTGCCGTCGAGCCGTACGACGAGAGGACGGCTCAGCGGATCGCCGCGCGACTCCAGCAGCTGGAGCGCCGAGACGATGCCGTTGGCGACCGCGTCGCACTCGGTGATGCCACCGAAGACGTTCACGAACACCGACCGCACGGCCGGATCGGACAGCACGATCTCGAGGCCGTTGGCCATCACCTCGGCCGATGCGCCGCCGCCGATGTCGAGGAAGTTCGCCGGCCGCACCCCGCCGAATCGCTCACCGGCATAGGCGACGACGTCGAGCGTCGACATCACGAGGCCGGCGCCGTTGCCGATGATGCCGACGGCGCCGTCGAGCTTCACGTAGTTGAGGCCCTTCGCCTTCGCCTCGACCTCGATCGGGTCGGTGGCCGAGTTGTCGCGGTAGGCGTCGTGCACCTCGGTGTGGCGGAAGTCGGCGTTGTCGTCGAGCGTCACCTTGCCGTCGAGCGCGAGGACGACACCGTCGGGTGTCTGCACGAGCGGGTTGACCTCGACGAGCGTCGCCTCCTCGCCGGTGAAGACGTCCCACAGCTTCACGATCACGTCGACCGCCTGGGAGCGGATCGCCTCCGGCAGCGCGCCCTTCTCCGCGATCTCCAGGGCCTTCGCCTCGTCGACACCGGCCACCGGGTCGATCGGCACCCGCGCGAGTGCCTCGGGCTTCTCGACCGCGAGCTGCTCGATCTCCATGCCGCCCTCGGCCGAGCACATCGCGAGATAGCTGCGGTTCGCGCGGTCGAGCAGGAAGGAGAAGTAGTACTCCTCGCCGATGTCGGCCGCCTCGGAGATGAGCACGGTGTTGACCGTCAGGCCCTTGATCTGCATGCCGAGGATTGCCTGCGCGTGCTTCTCGGCGTCGTCAGGTGTCGGGGCGAACTTCACGCCGCCCGCCTTGCCGCGGCCACCGACCTTGACCTGCGCCTTGACCATCACCGGACCGCCGAGCTGCTCGGCAGCCGCGCGCGCCTCCGCCGGCGTCGACACGACGACCTGGCGGGTGACAGGCACGCCGTACTTGCCGAACAGCTCCTTGGCTTGCCACTCGAACAGGTCCACGGCAGGCGAGGTTATCCGCGCGCGGCTTGCGGCGTTCGCACCGCCCTCGCCGTCCCGGGGAGGACACTGGGCCTCCCAGCGCGAAAGGCTTCCCGTGAACCGCACACGAACTCTCGCTGCCGTCGCGGCCTGCGCCGCGCTCGCCGCGACCGTCCCCGTGGCTGCCGCTTCCGGCCGGGCCGCCGGGCAGTCGCGCTACACCGTCCGCGCCCTCACGTTCACCGTGACCGTGCCGAACGAGTCGGTCGCGGGCGGGCCGGCGCAGACCTGCCGGATCGTCGGGGACCTCTACACCCCGCGCGCCGCGACGCCACGGCACCGGGTGCCGGCGATCCTCACGACCAACGGGTTCGGGGGCAGCAAATCCGACCAGGCCGGGATCGGTCGCTTCGGAGCGGCGCACGGCTACGTCGTGCTCTCCTACTCCGGCCTCGGGTTCGGCGGATCCGCCTGCAAGATCTCGCTCGACGACCCGTCGTACGACGGGGTGGCCGGCCGCCAGCTCGTGTCGTTCCTCGGCGGCAAGGCGGGCATCGCGAAGGACAGCAGCGGCCACGCGGTGACGCTGCACGTCGTCAAGCTCGACCGCCGTGCGCACGACGGAAAGCACCACGCCAACGACCCGCGGGTCGGCATGATCGGCGGCTCCTACGGCGGTCAGATCCAGTTCGCCGTCGCGAGCGTGGACCCGCGCCTCGACACGATCATCCCGATCATCACGTGGAACGACCTCGCCTACTCGCTCGCGCCCAACAACACCGGACAGCGGACCGGCGTCACCTATCGCACCGACGCACCCGGCACCGAGAAG
>JAFAQI010000337.1 GCA_019246495.1 Frankiales bacterium
GACGTCGGCAGCCTGCACGGCGAGGTCGGCGAGTGCGCGAGCCATCGCCTCGTCACCGGAACGGCCCGCCAACCACGTTGCCGTGCCGCTGTCCTGGGCGGCCGACCGCAGCAACCGCGCAAGACCGACGGGTGGCAGCTCCGGGTCTACGGATTCGACCACCACTCCCGCCGCGGCCAGCGCGGGAAGCTGCGGATGGTCCTGGTCGTTGGTGAACACCGGCCCGGCGTGCAGCGCCACCCAGGCATCCCAGGTCAGGAGGCCCGGCGCGACTCGCGGGCTGGTGACCAGCAGGACGAGGCGACGTGTGCCGCCAGGGGGGTTGGTCAACCGAACGCAGGCGCCGGCGAGCTGACGCCGGTCGACGCACCGCCCGGCACGACCTGCTGGCGCTGCGTGTCCCACCTGCCATAGCGCGGGTTCACGTGCACGCCCAACCGGCGAGCGATCGCGAGCTGCGTCCGGTCGAGCAGCCGGGTGCGCTGGTTCTGCAGGATCTGCGACTTCAGCCCCGGCGCGGCTTGTGCCAATGGCACCTTGCGGTGCGCGATCACGTGTACGACGTGCCATCCCAGCTGGGTCTGCACCTCGACGAAGCTGCCTGGTTTCGCCGCGAACGCAGCATCACCCAGCGTCTTGACCTGCGCGAACGCGCCGCGGCCAGCGAAGCCGAGGTCACCGCCCTTGGCCTTCGTCGACGTGTCCGCGGAGTACTTCGCCGCCAGCGCGGCGAACCGGGACGGCCGGCGGCGTACCTGAGCCAGGATCGAGTCGGCGAGCTTCTTGCTCGCGACCTGGATGTGCGCGATGTGCACCTGCTCGAACTGGTCGATGTTCTGCTGGTACGCCGCAGCGAGCTCGGCTTGGCTGACGGGAATGTGCGCAACCAGCGCGTCGCCGACCTTCTGCTCCAGGACGTAGTAGTAGACGACGGAACGGAACTCCGCCTTGGCGATGCCCGCCTGACCCGCCTGGGCGTAGAGCGTCTGGACCCCGCCGGTCTGCTGAGCGAACTGACTGATCTGCTGGTCCACCTCGCTGGCGCTGACCCGGACGTGTCGCTGCGCAGCGGCGTCGGCCCACAGATGGTTGGTGATGAGCCGGGAGAGCTCGGCGCGAGTCAACGCCACCCGGAGTGCGGTGCCGTGCAGCCCGCTCTTGGCTGCGTAACCGTGGGCGACACCCGGGTCCGCGAGGTCCCGGTTGACGGCCGTCTGCAGCGCTGTCGTCGAGATGCGGAACCCGCCGACGAGCGCAGCGGCGCCCGGGCTGGTCCGGCATCCGGTGAGCCCGACGACGGCGAGCATGGCCGTCGAGGCGACCGCGATCGTCCGTGTCACACGGTTCACGACTTCGACTCTCCCTGTTCTCTTGCGCGGCGGACGCTCATCCGGTCACCACCGGCGCGAGTTCCCCGACGACGGTATCGAGCAGCTCTTCGCACCACGCGAGCAGCGGGCGGTCGCGCAGGGCCTCGCCCGTGGTGGTGGCGCCGATCCGCGCGGCCGGACCGCCGGCAAGCGGCGCCGGGACGAGCGCGATCCGGCTCGCGGCCTTCACGACAGCGCCGGGATACAAGCGCTGCAGCCGGAGGGTCTGCGACTCGCGAAGGTCGAGCGGAGCGAACCTGATGAAGCGGCCTTGCGCACCCACGTCCGTGATGCCGAAGCGGCGGACGCGACCGCGGAATGCAGCGACGGCCAGCAGGTTGTCGACGGGCTCCGGAGGCACGCCGTAGCGGTCGCGCAGCTCCTCGCGCACCGCGTCGAGCTCCTCGACCGTCGTCGCGGACGCGATCTTGCGGTAAGCCTCGAGCCGCAGCCGCTCGCCCGGCACGTAGTCGTGCGGAAGGTGGGCGTCGACCGGCAGCTCGACCTTGACCTCAGCCTGCTCCTCGGCCGCTTCGCCCTTGAACTCGGCGACAGCCTCGCCGACAAGCCGCACGTAGAGGTCGAACCCGACCGCGGCGATGTGGCCGGACTGCTCCCCGCCGAGCAGGTTGCCGGCACCGCGAATCTCCAGGTCTTTCATGGCCACCTGCATGCCCGCACCGAGGTCGGTGTGCTGGGCGATGGTTGCCAGCCGGTCGTGCGCCTCCTCGGTCAGCGGCTTCTCCGGCGGATAGAGGAAGTAGGCGTAGGCCCGCTCGCGTCCGCGGCCGACTCGCCCGCGCAGCTGGTGCAGCTGGGACAGCCCCAGCAGGTCGGCGCGCTCAACGATCAGCGTGTTGGCGTTGGAGATGTCCAGCCCGTTCTCGACGATCGTGGTGCAGACGAGGACGTCGAACTCCTTGTTCCAGAACGACATCATGATCGGCTCGAGCTGATGCTCGGACATCTGCCCATGTGCTGTCGCGACGCGGACCTCGGGCACGATCTCGCGCAGCCGCGCGGCCGCGCGGTCGATCGACTCGACCCGGTTGTGGATGTAAAAGACCTGGCCTTCACGCAGCAGTTCGCGGCGTACGGCGGCCGCGATCTGTTTCTCGTCGTAGCCGCCGACGAATGTGAGGACCGGATGGCGTTCCTCGGGTGGTGTCTGGATGACGCTCATCTCGCGGATCCCGGTGATGGACATCTCGAGCGTCCGCGGGATTGGCGTTGCCGACATCGTCAGCACGTCGACACTCGTGCGCCGCCGCTTCAGGAACTCCTTGTGCTCCACGCCGAAGCGCTGCTCCTCGTCGACCACGACCAGGCCGAGGTCCTTGAACCGCGTCGACGGTTGCAGCAACCGGTGCGTTCCGATCACGACGTCCACGGTGCCGTCGGCCAGCCCTTCAAGGATCGTGCGCTGCTCCTTGTCGGTCTGGAATCGCGACAACGCGCGGACCGCGACGGGGAAGGAGGCGAAGCGCTCCGAGAACGTCGCAAAGTGCTGCTGCGCGAGCAGCGTCGTCGGCACGAGGACCGCGACCTGCTTGCCGTCCATGACGGCCTTGAACGCGGCGCGCACCGCGATCTCGGTCTTGCCATAGCCGACGTCACCGCAGATCACGCGATCCATCGGGTTGGGCTGTTCCATGTCCGCCTTGACCTCATCGATCGCCGCGAGCTGGTCCGGCGTCTCGACGTAGGGGAACGCATCTTCCAGTTCCCGTTGCCATGGCGTGTCCGGCCCGAACTGATGGCCCGGCGCCGACATCCGCGCGGCATAGAGCCGGATCAGCTCGGCCGCGATCTCACGCACCGCCTTGCGCGCGCGCCCCTTGCGCTTCTGCCACTCGGCGCCGCCCATCTTGTCGAGAGCGGGCTGCTCACCACCGACGTAGCGCGTCACCTGGTCGAGCGCGTCGGTCGGCACGTAGAGCCGGTCCCCCGGCTGACCGCGCCGCGACGGTGCGTACTCGATGACGAGGTATTCCCGCGTCGCTCCCTGCACGGTGCGCTGCACGAGATCGACGTAGCGCCCGACCCCGTGCTGCTCGTGTACGACGGGATCCCCCGGCTTGAGCTGAAGCGGGTCGACGGTGTTGCGCCGCCGACTTGGCAGCCGTTGCATGTCCCGCGTCGCGCTGCGCTGCCCCGCAAGGTCGGTCTCGGTGAGGACGGCAAGTCGCAGCCGGTCGGACACGAACCCAGTGGCTAGGCATGACGTCGAGATGGTGACGACGCCGCTCGCCGGCGAGGAGGCGAGCTCGCTCTCGAGGCGAGCAGGCACGTCCTCTCCGCGAAGCACCTCGGCAAGACGCTCAGCCGGACCGTGACCTTCGGTCACGAGCGCGACCCGCCAGCCGTCGCGCAGCCAGGCGCGCATGTCGTCGAGTGCCCGCTTGGTGTCCCCGCGATAGGACTCGACCGGCCGTGCGCTCGTCGTCAGCGACCCGTCGTCGTCGGTGTCGGGATCGGTGGCGAACGCCGACACCGACCACCACGGCACGCCGAGCTCCGTCGCATGCCCGCGCACCTCGGCGAGGGTCCGGAGATTGGCCGCTGCCAGGTCGATCGGCGCCTTGCCGCCCCCCGCTGCCGCTGCCCATGACGCTTCGAGGAACTCCTCGCTCGTCCGGACCAGGTCGGCCGCGCGGGTCCGCACGCGTTCCGGGTCGCAGACAACGACGTGCGCGCCCGCAGGCAGCTCGTCGAGCAACAGCGTCAGCCGGCCGACGAGTGCCGGTGCCAGCGACTCCATGCCTTCGACCGGGATGCCCGCGGCGAGCTGGTCGAGCATCTCCGCCAGCTCCGGATGCTCATCCGCCAGCTCGGCAGCGCGCTGCCGGACCTCGTCGGTGAGCAGCAGCTCGCGACACGGCGGCGCCCACAACCCGTGCTCGGCGACCTCGAGACTTCGCTGGTCGGCGACCTTGAACCACCGGATCTCCTCGATGGTGTCGCCCCAGAACTCGACGCGGAGCGGATGCTCCTCCGTCGGTGGGAAGACGTCGAGGATGCCGCCACGGACGGCGAACTCGCCACGCCGCTCGACCATGTCGACCCGGGTGTAGGCGATCTCTGCAAGGCGGCGTACGACGCCGTCGAACTCCGCTTCGTCGCCGGCATGCAAAGCGACCGGGCGCAGCTCACCGAGGTCCGGCACCTGCGGCTGCAGCAGACTCCGGACAGGCGCCACGACGACCTGAAGCGGCCCGGCTGCCGGGTCGACCGGGTCGGGATGGCGCAACCTCCGCAGGACCGCCAGCCGCCGGCCGATGGTGTCCGCCCGCGGTGACAACCGCTCGTGCGGCAACGTCTCCCACGCGGGATAGTCGGCCACCGCG
>JAFAQI010000368.1 GCA_019246495.1 Frankiales bacterium
TGAGGAACCGGGACAAGGCGCGTACGCCGAACTGCAGCCCGTCGATCGGCACTCGCTCGTCGACGCCGTGGAACATGCCGCTGAAGTCGAGCTCGGCCGGAAGCCGAAGCGGTGAGAAGCCGAAGCAGCGCATGCCGAGCTCCGAGAACGACTTCGCGTCGGTGCCGCCCGACATGCAATACGGAATGCAGCGGCCTTCCGGGTCCTCGGCGAGGATCGCGGCGTCCATCGCCGCCACGAGATCGCCGTCGAAGCCGGTCTCCACGGCGATCTGCCGTTGCACCAGCTCGATCGCGACGTCGGGGCCGACGACCTCCTCGACAGCGGCCAGGAACTGCTCCTCCTTGCCGGGAAGGAACCGGCAGTCGAGATAGGCGTGCGCAACGCCGGGGATGACGTTCTGCTTGTAGCCCGCCTCGAGCATCGTCGGGTTGGCCGTGTGCCGCACCGTCGCACCGATCATCTTCGCGAGCGGTCCGAGCTTGGCGATGATGCTCTCGACGTCGTCGGCGTTGAACGGGATGTCCAGCGCTGCGCAGACCTCGCGGAGGAACTGCTCGACCGTCTCGGATAGCTCGATCGGGAACGTGTGCCGGCCGATGCGCGCAACTGCCTCGGCGAGCAATGTGACGGCGTTGTCGTCGTTGAGCATCGACCCGTGACCGGCACGTCCCTGCGCGACGAGTCGCAGCCACGAGATGCCCTTCTCGGCCGTCTGGATCGCATAGAGCCGGCGGCCGCCGAACGTCATCGAGAAGCCGCCGACCTCACTGATGGCTTCGGTGCATCCTTCGAACAGCTCGGCGTGATTGTCGACGAGATGGTGTGCGCCGTAGAGACCACCGGCCTCCTCGTCGGCGACGAACGCGAGTACGACGTCGCGTGGCGGCTGCTTGCCCTGCCGCGCCCAGTCGAGGACGACCGCCAGCGTCATGGCGTCCATGTCCTTCATGTCCACTGCGCCACGGCCCCAGAGGCAACCGTCGCGGATCTCGCCGGCGAACGGGTCGACCTGCCAGTCCGAGGCGTTGGCAGGTACGACGTCGAGGTGTCCGTGGATCAGCAACGCGGGCCGGCTGGAGTCGGCGCCGGTCCAACGCGCGACGGTGGAGGCCCGGCCGGGAGCGGACTCGAGCACGGTCGGCTGGAGTCCTGCATCGGTGAGCCGCTCGGCGACCCACTCGGCAGCCGCACGTTCGTTGCTCGTCGGATTTGTCGAGTCGATGCGGATGAGGTCGCGACAGAGCTCGACGACTTCGTCCGTGGCGCGATCGGTGAGACCGGTGCCGGTGTCGTCGGCGGCTGTGTCGCTCATGGACTGAGCGTAGGCGTCAGGGTGACGGTGACGGCGACGGTGGGATGGCCGTGACGCTCGGCGACGAGCCGCTGACGCTGCTGCCCCCCGCCACCGCGGTGAACAGCGCGCCGAGCTGGGTCAGGTTGACCGGCGTGGCGCCGGACGGCGCGGAGATGTCACTGCCGCTGCGTGAGAACAGCACGACGATCGGCAGCTTGGTGCCGGCCGGCACCTTCGACGGCGGCGCGAACTGCGCGAGGTCGATGGAGATCTCGGCGAGCGCGCCGTCCTTCACCCATGCGTCGACGGTGATGTTCTTCGACGGCGTGTTGGTCGTCGACAGCCGGTCACCGAGCGCCGACCCGCCCGGCACCGCGGATGTGATGGCCTGCTGGGCGTCCCGCGCAAGTGTTGCCGTGTTGCCGGTCAGCACAAGGTGGTCACCGCGACTGTCACTGCCCGCACGAGTCACGGTCACGTCGCGCTGCAGGACCGACTTGAGCTGGGCCAGCACCTTGTTCTGCTCCGCGGCTGAGCCGGAAGCCGTGGTGTTGGCACCCAGTTGTCCGGCGAGCCCGGTCAGCGCCTGCTTGTTCAGCGAGACCCATTTACCGGCGAGGAAGTCCCGCACGAACAGCGGCATCACGGAGGTCTGCGATTGAAGCTGCGAATACATGCTGCTCTTGTTGAACAGGCCGAGGATCGCCTGGATGTTGCCCTGGAGATAGAGCGTCTGCCCGACGCCGCGCACGTCGAGCAGGTTTGTGCCGCCGACCTCGATCTTGAAGTCCGCGTCGCGAGTGCTCCCCGCCTTCTTCGACTCGATGACGAACTGCGCGCTGGTTATGGAGTTGGCTGCGCTGTCGGAAAGCGATCCGCCGGACGACGACGCCAGGGCCTTCAGCGTGGCGGCGTCGGTGTCCAGCTTGATCGTCGTCGTCAGGACGCTGGAGTCCGAGAGGCTCTGGACGCTGTCGGTGAGTTCGGCCCGCGGGTTGGCCGGCGTCCCGCCGCCGCTTCCGCCACAGGCGGTGAGCGCGACGATTGCGCCGACTGACGCAGCGGTCGACAAGCGGGTGGCAAGGCGGCGCATGCTGGCTCCTCTTGAGGCCGAACGACAAGCGCGCTCACGTTATCTCGTCGTACCTGCTTCAGCAGAGTTCATTTGTGTCCGATTTCTCCAAGGTGAGGATCCTCACGGCGCTTCGCCGTGCCCGGGCTGCAGCGGCCGTGGGCACGGTCGGCCTCGCGCTGTCCACCGCTCCGGTCGCGGTGGCGCATGCGGGTACGCCGGGGGGCGCCGAGGCGCAGGCCAAGACGCTGCTCGCCAAGGTCAAGCGCCTCGAGGCGAAGGTCCAGGCGGCGGAAACGGCGTATGACCGGACACTTGCGGGCGTAGCGCGCAGCGTCACGGTGGCCAACCTCACCGAGCGCGCGAGTGAGTCCGTCGCCGCGCAGACGGCCGCGGCCGCCGACGGCCTGACCGACCGGGTGCGCGGGCTCTACATGTCTGGCGGCCCGCTGGAGATCTATGCGTCGCTGTTGCAGTCCGGCAGCATCAACGACTTCCAGGACCGCAATGCGCTGGTCAGCAGCCTCATCTCGACGGACCACGCGGTTGTCTCTGCCGACCGGCGAGTGGCCGCCGAGGCCCGAGCGCGCGCGGCCGCCGCCGACCGGGCCGCGCGACGCAGCATCAAGACCGAGCGCGACGTGACGCAGGCGGCGACGCGGGTAATGCGGCTGCTGGCTGCGGAGCAGTCTCTTCTCGCTCGCGCAAACGCAGAGGTCGCGCGACTTCAGTCGCTGGCCGCCGCGAGGGCAGCGCTGGCGGCGCAGACCTCCGCGTTCGGCTCGATCACCGCGAGCCGGGTCAACGCGGTCGGCATCCTGCCGCCGTCGCCGGCGTACCTGTCGCTGTATCACCGTGCCGCGCTGACGTGCGCGGGCATGAACTGGACGCTGCTTGCGGCGATCGGGCAGGTCGAGAGTGGACACGGTCGCAACCCGTCGACGTCATCCGCCGGCGCGATGGGTCCGATGCAGTTCCTGCCGTCGACGTTCGCGAGCTACGCGGTCGACGGGGACGGCGACGGCAAGGCCGACATCATGAACCCGGCGGACGCGATCTTCACGGCGGCGCGGTATCTCTGCGCCAACGGAGCAGGGCGCGGCGGCGACGCTGTGGCCAACGCCGTGTGGCACTACAACCACGCCGACTGGTACGTGCAGATGGTGCTGGCACTGGCTCAGAAGTACGTCGGCTACACCGGCTAGTCGTGTAATCTCGGGGCCGCCGGCCCGTGCGGTTGATCGCCACGGTCGGACCACGGGCGAGTGGCGGAATTGGCAGACGCGCATGCTTGAGGTGCATGTGTCCGAAAGGACTTGGGGGTTCAAGTCCCCCCTCGCCCACCACACTGTTCCAGGCGCGCGGCGCCGTTAGCCTGCCGGTCATGACGCAGTGGCGGATCGAGCTCAAGACTGAGGACGTGGTGGCGCTCAGCCGCGGTGAAGAGGTCACGGTGACCGCGGTGGACGAGGAGCAGGACACCTCGACCGAGTCGATCGACGTGACGATCGCGCTGCTCGACTACTAGACCCGCCGGTGCGGGTCAGAGGTCGGCGACGGCGGGCATCACGCGGTCGGCGAGGATCTCCAGCGGTGCGATCTCGGCGACGTTGGGCACCGACCCGTGGCAGTGCGTGATGCCGAGCTTGGCGAAGCCCTGCAGCTGCTCGATCAGTCCATCGACCTTGTCACCGTTCGGCCCGGGGTCGAGCGGACACATCACGGTCTTCTCGATCTCCTCGTAGTCGCGACCGAGCGTCTCGCAGTGCCCGCGCAGCACCTCGAGTTTGTGCTCTAGGTCCGGACTCGCGAACAGGTTGCACGCATCGGCGTACTGCGCGACCAGTCGCAACGTCTTCCGCTCTCCCGACCCGCCGATCAGGATCGGCGGGTGCGGTCGAGTGAGTGGCTGCGGTGAGCTCAGCGTTCGGCCCAGCCGGTAGTGCGTGCCGTCGTACGGTCCGTCGTCATCGCTCCACATCTGCAGGCAGATCTGCAGCGCCTCTTCCAGACGCTCGAACCGCTCCGCGGTGGGTGGGAACGGCAGGCCGAGGCCCTGGGCCTCTTCGACGTTCCAGGCGGCGCCGATGCCCAACCACGCCCGGCCCTCGGAGAGCACATCGAGAGTCGTGACTTCCTTGGCGAGGAGACCAGGCTCGCGATAGACGACCGCGGAGACCCAGGCGAGCAGGCTGATGCGAGAGGTGCGCGCCGCGAGGTAGCCCAGAGTCGTGTAGGCCTCGAGCATCTCGTGCTCCGGCGGGCCGATGTGGCCGATCTGCCACACGTGGTCCATGACGCTGAGCATCGAGAAGCCCGCGTCGTCCGCCGTCTGCGCGACCCGGGTCAGATCCGCGGCGAGGGTCGGTAGGCCCCCGGGCCAGGTGAAGTTCGAGACGTGCAGGCCGAGTCGCATGTGCATCCTCCGTCGTCCGCCCCACGCTAATCCGGTGACGCGCAGGCCCGGCAACCGGCAGCATGCGGCTGTGGCGTCAACCATCACCGTCCGCGACGCGACGGACGACGACGTGCCGGCGATCGCGGCGATCTATGCGCACGCCGTCCTGCACGGCACCGGAACGTTCGAGAGCGATCCGCCCGACGACGCGGAGATCGCCGTACGACGAACCGCCGTGCTCGCGGCCGGTCTCCCTTACCTCGTCGCAACCGACGGTGAGCGGGTCGTGGGGTTCGCCTACGCCGCGACCTACCGGCCGCGGCCGGCGTATCTGCATACCGC
>JAFAQI010000461.1 GCA_019246495.1 Frankiales bacterium
GCGAAGGACATTCCTTTTGCTTGCCTGCGCTCGCTTTCGCCTGCTCGCTCCCGCTCTTGCTCTTGCCACTGGCGCCGTCCTCATCGACGGCCCACCTGCATCCGCCAGCACGGTGCGGGCCGCGCATGCCTTCGTGGCCGACACCAACCACGCTCGGGTCCGCCATGACCGGCACGGGCTGTCCGAGCGCCGTCGGCTGAACCAGGTGGCGCAGCACTGGGCCCGCTGGATGGCTACCCACCGCACGGTGCGGCATAACCCCTACATCACGGGCCAGTGCGGCAACTGGCAGTCGCTGGGGGAGAACGTCGGGCGCGGGCCGAGCGAGTCCGCCATCCAGCGGGCGTTCATGCAGTCGCCCGACCACCGCGCCAACATCCTGGACCGCGCCTTCACGCAGATCGGGATCGGCATCGCGCGTGGACGCGACGGCCGGCTCTACGTCGACGAGGTGTTCCGCCGACCCGGCAACTGACAGACTGCCCGCGATGTTGCCGAACTTCTTCATCCTCGGGGCGCAGAAGGCCGGCACGACAGCACTGCACACCTACCTGTCCGGGCATCCGGAGGTGTTCCTTCCCGCGTGGAAGGAGCCGGACTTCTTCATCGAGGCCCGCACCTGGCAGCGCGGGCTGGGCTGGTACGAGGAGCTCTTCGCCGGGGCTGGTGACGCTCCCGCTCGCGGGGAGGCCTCGACCTCCTACACGATGTTCCCCTTCTTCACCGGCGTCCCGGATCGCCTGTTCGGCGTGGTGCGCAAGCCCCGGCTGATCTACCTGATGCGTGAGCCGATCGCCCGGATGCGCTCGGCGTATCAGCACGGCCTGGCGCGCGGCGTCGAGCGGCGCCCGATCGAGGACGCGCTGCTGCACGAGGCGCGCTACCTCATCCCGTCTTGTTACGCGTTCCAGCTTGAGCAGTGGCTGCCGCGGGTGCCCCGGGACCGGGTGTTGCTCCTGACCGCGGAAGCGCTCCGCCATGACCGGGCCGCGACACTGCGCCGGGTCCTCGAGTTCCTGGGTGTCGACCCGGCGTGGCGACCGGCGGACCTCGACCAGGAGCACCACGTGAGCGACATCAAGCGCGCGCCGCGCGCGTCCTGGCAGAGCTACCGGACAGTGGCTGCGCGGGTGCCCGGCGCGGTGCCGGGGCGCCTGCGAAGCGCCGAGGCCCGCGGCTCACGGTTGCTGACGCGCCCGATCGAGCCCGGCGAGGTGGTCGTGAGCGACGACCTGCGCGAGCGACTGGCGGCTCTGCTGCGCCCGGACCTGGTCCGGCTGCGTGGCTACCTGGGCACGGACTTCGACTGCTGGGGGCTTGCCTGAGCAGTGCTCAGCGGCCGGCGAGCGCTGCCGCGGCCTCGCGGCTCGCCGCGGCTGCGCCGGCGTCGTACGACGGCCGGCCGGTCTGCTCGATCCACCACGCCTGACCCTCGGCCGGCAGCGTGCTGATCGGGTCGGCGTACTCGTAGCGCCGGGTCAGGGCGTCGCGGTCGTCGCGCTCCACGGAGGTGCGGTAGTTCTTCGTCCACCACGAGATGCCGCGCACCCGGTCGTAGCCCTCGAGTTGATGCACCCAGCGCTTGCCGACGTAGGGGACGTCGCACACGATCCGCGGCGTCGCGAACCCGGGCAGGTAGCCCATGATCGCGTGCTGCAGCGCCTGCGCCTCATGCACGGCGAGCCGCCAGTGCTCGCTGCCGGGGATCAGGTCGCACATGTAGAAGTAGTAGGGCAGGATCGACGCCTCGTCCTGGAGGGCGAAGCAGAGGTCGAGCAGGTCCGCCTGCGTCGCGTTGACCCGGCGCAGCAGCACCCCTTGGTTGCGTACGTCGCGAACCCCCGCCTCCAGCATGGCGCGGGCGGCCTGGGCTACGAGCGGCGTCACCGACTGGACGCTGTTGACGTGCGTGTGGATTGCCAGGCTGACGCCACGCGCTCGCGCCGCGGTGGCCAGCCGTTCCATCCCTGCCCGCACGTCCGGCTGGAGCCAGTGCTGCGGAAGTCCCATCAGCGCCTTGGTGGCGAGCCGGATGTCGCGGACGGTCTCGATGTCGAGGAGCCGGGCGACGAACGCCTCCAGCCGCGGCCAGGGCAGGTTGGCGACGTCGCCTCCGGAGACCACGACATCGCGCACGCCCGGCGTACGGCGGAGGTAGTCGATCATCGCGTCGAGGCGGTCGACCGGCTTCAGCGTGAACTTGTGCTTGTCGACCTGCGGTGTCGAGTTGCCGACCAGGTCCATCCGGGTGCAGTGGCCGCAGTACTGCGGGCACGTGGGCAGCACCTCGGCGAGGACCTTCGTGGGATAGCGGTGCGTCAGTCCTTCGACGGCCCACATTTCGGCCTCGTGCAGCGAGTCGCGGGAGGCCCAGGGGTGGCTCGGCCACAGCGGGTCCCGGTCGGAGAAGACCGGCAGCATGTAGCGGCGGATCGGGTCCGCGAGCATCGCCTCGGTCGTCGGAACCGCGTCCGGGACCATCGTGTTGAGCATCTGTGGCGGGACGAGGATCGACATCGTTGCCCGCTCGGCCTGATCGCGTTCCAGGTCGGCGTAGAACGACTCGCCGAGCAGGTCGCCATAGAGCTCACGGAGCTGCCGCAGGGACTTGACGCAGTGCGCGCGCTGCCACTGCGCGTCGGCCCACTCGGCGGCCGTGACATCGCGCCACGCCGGGATGCGCCGCCAGTCGGGCTCGACCAGTTCGCGACGCCGGTAGGCGTAGGGCTGGTCCACGGCCGCTCCAGGTGACAGGTTGCAGGGACGCCGGACGGGTCACCGCCCGGGGCTTGTTCTTCCCCGTAGGATACGGAGAACATACGGCGAGAACAATCATCGACCGGAGGATTTCCCGGCCGAGACGTCGTCAGCCGTGAATCGTGCGAAGGGGACGGATAGATGCGGACCGGGTCACCGATCGGCCTGCACCGGGTGCTGGAACCGGTCGGCGTCCTGCCACAAGCCGCCTGGCGGCTCGACCCTGACCCCGACCTCTACGACGACGAGCTCCGTATCGCGGTCGAGCGGCTGAACCTCGACGCAGCGTCCTACCGGCAGCTGGCCGACAAGCATCCCGGCGACCCGGCGGCCATCCGGCGCGAGGTGACCGAGATCATCGCCACCCGCGGGAAGATGCACAACCCGGTGACCGGCTCCGGCGGCATG
This sequence comes from Frankiales bacterium, assembly GCA_019246495.1. Taxonomy (GTDB): domain Bacteria; phylum Actinomycetota; class Actinomycetes; order JAFAQI01; family JAFAQI01; genus JAFAQI01. The sequence continues at coordinate 3,166 of JAFAQI010000461.1, forward strand.
CTCGTCGGCGTGGTTGACGCGGTCGGCCCTCGCTCGCCGCTCGGTCTCCGCCCGGGCCAGCGGGTTGCGACGCTGGTGTCGCTGACGCTCACCCCGCTCGCGGTCTCCGACGAGCTGGCCGACTGGGATGGTGCCGGCGAGCAGGTACCTGCCGCCGGACACGCGATCCTCTTCGGCCGGTCCATCGCCGCCGCCCTGCCCGACGACATGCCGACCGAACTCGCGCTGGCCATCCTCGACGTCTGTGGGGCGCCCGCACTCACCGCGCGGGTCGTCGCCGGGCACGACGGGCCGCGCGTTGCGGGGGTTGGCGCCGGCGGCAAAAGCGGCTCCTTGTCCATGGCGGCGGCCCGGCGCGCGGGTGCTCGCTCGGTCGTCGCCGTGGTGCCCACGGACGACGAGGCGCAGGCGGTGACGGCCAGCGGTCTGGCCGACGATGTCGTCGTGCTGGACGCGCGGGACCCCGTCGCGATGCAGGCGCGTCTCGGCGGGGGAGCGGACGTCACGGTCGTCTGCGTCGACGTCCCCGGAGTCGAGGGGGCGGCCATCCTCGCCACCGCGCCGGGCGGGACGGTCATCTTCTTCTCGATGGCGACCTCGTTCGCCGCGGCCGCGCTGGGGGCCGAAGGGCTGGCGGCGGACGTCACGATGCTGATAGGCAACGGCTACGTCCCCGGACACGCCGCAGCGGCGCTCGATCTGTTCGCGGACGAGCCCGGCGTGCGGCAGTTGTTCGAACGACGCCTCCAAAGCCTCGACCTCCAGTCGACGGTGATCTCGTGACCGCCGTCGCGAGGCGCCGGAACCTGCTGCGGCTCGACCCTGCGCTCGTCCGCCGCGCCCGTCGGCTGGCGTCCCAGGCTGCCGAGCCGGTGGTCGAGCTGGCTCGCACCCACACGACGAGCTCGGTCGAGCGGAGCGTGCTACGGCTCGCCGGCCTGACCGGCGCGGACGCCGAGGGCATTCCGTGGGTCAACCGGTTGGTCGACGCCGTACGCGCCGATGTCGGCCTCGAGCACGGAGTCGCCGTGCCCGTCTTCGACGCCCTGCTCACCGGCGACCACGTTGACGTCAGCACGTTGGCGCAGAAGGCGGCTGCTGGCGGGGTGCACTTCCGGGTCCCCACCGGCCGGCCCGCCGACCGAGCCCGCCGCGCCGCCAAGCGGGCCGTCGGCGCCGGGATCACCCGCATCGACCGCAACCGTCAGACGCGCGAGCGGATGATCCGCCGCCTCGGCGACCCGCCCAAACCGTGGATCTACCTCATCGTCGCGACCGGGGACATCCACGAGGATATTCCGCAGGCCCAGGCCGCCGCCCGGGCCGGCGCCGACGTGATCGCGGTCATCCGCTCCACCGGGCAGTCCCTGCTCGACTACGTCCCGGAGGGCGCAACGCGCGAGGGTTTCGCCGGCACCTACGCCACGCAGGAGAACTTCCGGCTGATGCGAGCTGCGCTCGACGAGGTGTCGGGCGAGCTTGGCCGCTACGTGCGGCTCACCAACTACGCGTCCGGACTGTGCATGCCCGAGATCGCCACGCTGGCCGGTCTCGAGCGCCTCGACATGATGCTGAACGACTGCATGTACGGCATCATCTTCCGCGACATCAACCCGCAACGTACCTTCATCGATCAACGGTTTAGTCGACAAATCCACGCCCGGGCCGGTATCGTCATCAATACCGGCGAGGACAACTACCTCACGACGGCGGACGCCGTCGACGCCGCGCACACGGTGGTCGTGAGCCAGCTGCTCAACGAGCGGTTCGGGCTCGAAGCTGGTCTGACCGACGCGCAGCTGGGGCTCGGCCACGCGTTCGAGATCAACCCGGCCGTGCCGCAGCAGTTCCGGCTGGAGTTGGCGCACGCGCTGCTGGTGCGCGAGCTCTTCCCCGAGGCGCCGCTGAAGTACATGCCGCCGACGAAGCACATGACCGGCAACGTCTTCTTCGGCTACCTGCTCGACGCGTTCTTCAACCTGGCCGGCATCCTCACCGACCAGGAGATCCTGCTCGTCGGGATGATGACCGAGGGCATCGTGACGCCCTTCCTGTCCGACCGGGACCTGGCACTCGAGAACGTCCGCTACGTCCGTGATGCGTGCTCGGGGCTCACGCAGGACTTCGTTCCTGCCCGGGACGGACTGGTCGTCCGCCGGGCGCACGAGGTCCTGGCAGAGTCGGTGGACCTGCTCGAGAAGGTCGCAGCCGATGGTCTGTTCGAGGCGATCGCGCGCGGAACGTTCGGCGTCACCCGCCGCCCGGCTGACGGCGGACGGGGGCTCGACGGGGTCGCCGCCCGTGCGGAGGACTACTACAACCCCGCGACCGAGATTCTCGAGGCGGTGGCCCGATGACTGTGACTCCGGTGACCGCGACCTCCATGACCGAGAGCCAGCGCCGCCACGTGCGGGCCTACGGCGACACCACCGGCGACGGCATGGTCCAACTGTCGTTCACCTTGCCGGTGGCGCCGGGGCCGCGCGCCGAGGCCGCCGCCGCCCTGTTCGCGCGAAAGATGGGCCTCGACCCCGCGCTCGTCGTCCACGCGAAGGGGATCGGCGAGTCCTTTACGTTCTTCGTGGTCTACGGCCGATCGGGCGTGGTGCTCGACCTCGATGAGGTTCGGGTGGAGGAGCGCGAATATCCGCTGCTTCCGCCCAAGGAGATCAACCTCGAGATCAGGTCGAGACTTCAGCGGCGACTGGTGGTGGTCGGCGCGACGGTGGGGACGGATGCGCACACGGTCGGCCTCGACGCAATCTGCAACGTGAAGGGGTTCGCGGGGGAGAAGGGGCTGGAGTCCTACCGGGAGATCCGCGTGGTGAACCTGGGCGCCCAGGTCGACGCCGACGAGCTCGTCCGGCGAGCGCTCGCCGAGTCCGCCGACGCGATCCTGGTCAGCCAGGTCGTGACCCAGCGGGACGCGCACCTGGTGCACGTCCGCGAGGTCGCCGACGCCCTCGACCGTGGCTGGCCGCGCGAGCGCAAACGGCCGCTGCTCGTGGTCGGCGGCCCGCGCTTCGACCCGGCGTCCGCGGCCGAGCTCGGCGCGGACCGCGTGTTCGGCAAGGGCACCACCCCGCGGGACGTCGCCTCCTACCTGGTCTCCGCGCTTGGGGAGGGTGCCGCATGACGCCGTCGCCGGGACTGACCGTGACCCACCGCCGCTACGTGCCCTACAGCCACGCCCACTACGGCGGCTCGCTGGTCGACGGGGCCTATGTGCTGGGCCTCTTCGGGGATGTCGCGACGGAGCTGGCGGTCCGGGGCGACGGGGACGAGGGGCTCCTCGCCGGCTACGACGAGGTCACGTTCCACGCCCCGGTGCGGGCGGGCGACGTCATCGAGGTCGCGGCGACGTTGGAGCGGGTCGGCCGACGCAGCCGGGCAGTGAGCTTCACGGCGCAGGTGGTCTGCCGGGCCGAGCCCGCGCGAGGAGACTCCGCGGCGGCCGTCCTGGACCCGCCACTGCTGGTGGTTTCGGCGCGGGGCACCGTGGTGGTGCCCGGCTAGTCCCGTTTGACCGGTCCGAGGGGCCTCGGATCCTCCGTTCGGAGGATTCCGAAAACATGCAAGATCGTTGATCACGGTGCTGACCTGCGGGTTCGTGCAACGTCGCAGGTCAGGCGGGTGTTGACAGACACCTTGCGTCAACCGCTAAGTTCCCCGACGTCCACCGCAGGGACGCTCGGCGTACGAAAGGCGCCACACCGCTACCCGGCTGGCCAGGACCGACGGAACGAGCACCCGTTCCGTCGGGCGGGTGCCAGGACCAGCCGGCGGCGGTTCGATGGCGCCGGCTCGTCGCGTCGGCGGGGTGAGACCACCTGGGAGGGGCCCGGGTGCCCAGTAGACAACGGCACGTCGGCGGCAACCGGTCGTCAGCGCGTCGGTCCGAAGGGCATCCGGGCCCACGTCCAGCGCGTGAGGCCCACCGCGGAGCTACCCCAGCCCCACCGGCGCGAATGTCG
>JAFAQI010000512.1 GCA_019246495.1 Frankiales bacterium
GCCCTACTACGCCGTCGAAGGATCGGACGGCACGGTCTACGCCGGGTTGCAAGACAACGGTGAGGTCAAGCTCGAGCCCAAGAGCACGCGTGGTGACGAGGTCTTCGGCGGTGACGGCTTCGACACGGCGGTTGTCCCCGGTGCGTCGGACAACGTCTACGAGGAGTACACCTACGGCGCGCTGTCCGTGAGCACCGACGGCGGTCACAACTGGAACAACATCGCGCCCGGCGACGCGAGCTCCACGACGAGCCAGTTCGCGACACCGTTCATGCTGGACCCGAAGAACGCGAACCACATCATCGAGGTCGGCCGCTACATCGACGAGTCGACGCAGGGCACCGGCACGAGCAACTGGACGACGACCTACGACCTCGGTCCGAGCAAGGTCAACGGCAAGCCCGGCGTCGCCGGCGGCGGCGTCAACAACATCGCCACGGCGGTGACGGACTACGGCGCGCGGATGTACGTGCCGTTCTGCGGGCTGTGCGACCCGATCAGCCAGGGCGGCGGGCAGTTCTCCTACTTCCACACCGGGATCGCGACCAACGTGAAGAAGGGATGCACCCCGGCGATCGGCAGCAAGAACTGCTGGCACAAGGCCGCAGCCAAGGGTCTGCCGAACCGCTACGTGCAGGGGGCGGCAATGGACCCGCGGCACCCGCAGACGGTCTACGTTGCGCTGTCGGGCTACCTGCGTCGCTGGGTGCCCAACGGCCTGAAGAGCGGACCGGTCTGGATGTCGCGTGACGCCGGTCAGCACTTCGTCAACATCAGCGGCAAGCTGCCGCGCGTGCCCGGCAACGCACTCGTCGTCCGCAACGGCCGGTTGTACGCCGGCACCGATCGCGGCGTGTTCACCGCAGTGCCCAACGTCAGGCACCCGCGGCGCACGAAGTGGACGCGCGTCGGGCGCGGCCTGCCGAACGCGTCGGTGCTCGACTTGAGGCTCAATCCGCAGGGCTCGCAGCTCGTCGCGGCGACCCACGGTCGCGGAGTCTGGACTTACAACTTCGGCGCGAAGGCACAGAAGGCGTATCAGCAGCAGGGCGTGCACGGCCTTCCGCCGGTCGGCACCAAGCCGGTGGCACCGGTCTCGCGACCCGCGCCCGTCCGGCCGGCGGTGCCGGCGTACGCCGTCGACCCCGCCCTGCTCGCGTCCGGCCTCGGGCTCATCCTGCTAGCGCTGCTGATCCCGCGCCTGCTGGTCAGATCGCGCCGCCGCGTCGCCTTCGGCTGAGGCAAGCCGCCGCCGGGCTAGCGTCGGTGCGTGCGCGACCAGGCTGACTTCGCGGACGTCGTCGTGGTCGGCGGCGGCCCTGGCGGTCTCGCCACTGCGGCGACGGCCGCGCGCGGCGGGTTGAAGGTCGTCGTCTGCGAACGCAACCACGCGATCGGTGAGCCGGTTCGCACGTCAGGCGGCAGCTTCATCAAGCCGCTGCGCAAACTCGGCCTGCCTGAGCGCTGCTGGCATCCCGTCCACCGCATCCGCGTCATCGGCCCAACGACTGACGTCGTCAAGACCTACCGCCGCGCGGTCGGTTGCGTGCTCGACGTGCGCGCGACGTACCAGTGGCTCGCCGCCGAGGCCGTCGACGCCGGTGCCGAGATCCGTCTCAAAGCACCCGTGGAGGCTGCGCTTCGTGACGAGCGGCAGCGGGTCACCGGCGTGCGCGTGCGCGACCCCTTCCGCGGCGTGCACGAGCTGCGCAGCCGGGTCGTCGTCGACGCGAGCGGCCACACCGGCTTCCTCGCGCGCGACGCCGGCCTGCGGCCGCGCAACGAGCGCAGCGCCGTCGGCATGGAACTGGAGCTGCGCGCTCCCGGCTACGACGCGGACGAGGCCGTGTTCTGGCTCGGCGACGACGTCGCGCCGGGTGGTTACGGCTGGGCGTTCCCGGTCGGCGAGGGCCGGGTCCGGCTCGGTGTCGGCGTCGTGCGGCCGGACAGCGACGCCGAGCCGCGGGTGCTGCTCGACAAGCTGCTCGACGAGTTCCGCCCGCTCGCCGGGGGCGACGCGGCGCCGTCGGGCGCGATCGAGATGCACAGCGGACTGATGCCGGTGCTGCCGCCCACCGCCACGCAGCTGGTCGGTGATGGCCTCGTCGTCGTCGGCGACGCCGCTGGTCAGGGCTCGACGTTGCTCGGCGAAGGAATCCGTTACGCGATCACCGCGGGTCGCCTCGCCGGCGAGACTCTCGTGGCCTCGGGCGGCGACTACAGCGCGCGAGGGCTGTCGGCATACCCCCAGCAGTGGCGCCGCCGCACCCGCCGGGACATGGCCATCTCCTACGCCGTCAACACGCGCATCTGCAGCTACGGCGACGCGGACTGGGATCGCGCAATCCGCCGGCTGGACCGCCTGACCCCAACGCAGGCGGCGCGAGTCTTCGCGAGTGAGTTCTCCGTGCCCTGGGCGCTCGGTGTCCTGCTCACCGACCCGTCACTCGTCCGCTCGATCGCGCGCGCCCTGCGCCAGCGCGCAGGCTGATCATCGGTCAGGCGGCGGCGAGCTTCAGGTCCCGCAGCAGCTTCGCGACGTGGCCGGTCGCCTTCACGTTGTAAAACGCGTGTTCGACGACCCCGTGCGCGTCGACGACAACCGTCGACCGGATGACGCCGATGACGGTCTTGCCATAC
>JAFAQI010000568.1 GCA_019246495.1 Frankiales bacterium
TCGCGTTCCTGGTCGCGATCTTCCGGGCCCGCCCGTCGCCGTTCTATGTGCTCGACGAGGTCGAGGCCGCGCTTGACGACCGCAACCTGTCGCGGCTCGTCGACCTGCTGGCGCACCTCAAGGCCACGTCGCAGCTCATCATCGTGACGCACCAGAAGCGGACGATGGAGGTCGCCGACTCGCTCTACGGCGTCTCGATGCGCGGCGACGGCATCACGCAGGTGATCTCCCAGCGCCTGCGCGAGCCCGAGCCTGCCTGACCGCGCGCCGAACCTCGTGGAGTCCGCGACCCAAACCCTGCACCGGCTCACGTCGTACGAGGCGGGGCGGCACTGGGACGACCTGCCGGACGACCCGCGGCTGGTGCACGACCTCGAGACCAACGACCTGGCCCGGTTGCCGTGGTTCGTGAAGCGGTACGACGGCGACCTCCCGCGGATCGACCTGCCGCGCGACCTGCCGACGACGAAGGCCGACGCGGTCGCCGTCCTCGCCGGCGCCGCCGAGGTGCCCGCGGCTGAGCCACTCGACCTCGCGCAGCTCGGCCGTCTCCTGTATCTGTGCGCCGGCGTGGTGCGCACGACGCCGCGGACGTGGGGCACCTTCTACTTCCGCGCCGCGGGGTCTGCGGGAGGCCGGTTTCCGCTCGAAGCCTATGTCGCGGTGCCGGACGGCGGGCTGCTGCCACCGGGAGTGCACTGGTACGACGCGATGGCCCACGCCCTTGTGCAGGTCGGTCCGGCACCCGCCGGCGAGACGCCGACCGTCGTCGTCACCGGTGTGCCGTGGCGCACAGGCTGGCGTTATCGCGAGCGCGGCTACCGGCACGTCTACTGGGACGCCGGCACGATGCTGTCGCAGCTGCTCGCCGCCGCGTCCGCCGCCGGGTTGCCCGCCCAGCTGTGGAGCCGCTTTCCCGACGCCACGGTCAGCGCACTCGTCGGAGCAGACGGAACTCATGAGTGGCCGGTAGCCCTGGTGACGCTCGGACCCGGTGGGCCCGTCCTCGAACCGGCCGGCCCCGCCGCTGCGGGCGCGGTCGACGCGGTGCCGGTCGAGTTTCCGCTCGCCACCGCCGCGCAACGCGCCGGCGACCGCACCGAGCTGGGTCCGCCGTGGGACGCGGGCGCGCCCGTGCCGGTGCTGCGTGAGGCCGGGCGGCCGATCGACGAGGTCGTGCTGCGGCGCGGCTCGCAACGACTGATGGATCCGAACGGCAGCCTTCCGGCCAACCTCTTCCGCATGGCGATGACTGCGGCCATGCGCGGAATCCCGCATCCGCAGGTCGCGGCCGTGCATGCCGTCGACGGCCTCCCTCCCGGCACCTACCACTGGCCCGACCTCGACCAACCAGTGCGGACGGGCGACCTGCGCCGCGAGCTCTACCACCTCGCCCTCGACCAGGATCTCGCCTCGGACGCGGCGTTCGTCGTGCTGTCGCTGGCGGACCTCGCCGGTGCCGACGACCGCGACTACCGCGACGCGCACCTGTCGGCCGGACTGGTGGAGGGCCGGCTGCACTTGCTCGCCTACGCGATGGGCGCGGGTGCCTCGGGGATGACCTTCCTCGACTATGAGATCGAGCGGCTCGTCGGCGAACCGCTCGCGGGAGTCCTGCTGACGTGCGTCGGCGTACCGGAGTATGCGTCGGCGCCGGGCGGCCCGCCAGGTGCGCCGACGAGCGTGCGGTCCGTGACGCCCCGATGGGGGCCGGAGCCCGAGCGGCGCTGACGGCGTCTCGCCCCGGGTCGGCGCCGTACGGCGGTCAGTAGCCTGGACCGCCGTGGAGTTCGTGGTCCTGGGCATCGTCCTCGCTGTCTTCGCCGTCGGCGCGCTCGTCGCGTTTCTCAAGGCGCCGACCCGCCGCGAGCTGCCGCCGAGCAGCGAAGCGCCGACGGTCGAGCTCCCTCCACCGGCCGGCGACGCCGCCGAGCCGCCCGCTGCGGGCACAACCGTCGCCGAGCCACCAGTCGCCCGGCCGCCAGTGGCCGACACCGTCGTCGTCGAGCCGGCGCCCGCCGCGCCCACCGTTGACGTCCCGCCGCCGTCCGCCGGCCGGCTCGTCCGGCTGCGCGCCCGGCTGGCCCGGTCGCAGGGGACGTTCGGCCGCGGGCTGCTGACGCTGCTGTCGCGCGACACGATCGACGACGACACGTGGGACGAGGTCGAGGACACGCTGCTGACCGCCGACGTCGGCGTCGCCGCGACCCGGCAGCTCGTCGAGAACCTGCGGACGCAGGTGCTGGTGCTCGGGGCTCGTACGCCGGACCAGGTCCGCACGCTGCTGCGCGACCAGCTCCT
>JAFAQI010000474.1 GCA_019246495.1 Frankiales bacterium
GCACGACGAGCCCTGGATGATCAGCCCGACGCCGTGCCGGGCGTTCTCGACGAACTGCCTCGCGTAGTGCGCCGCCGCGTCCGGTCCGTCACCGGCGCCCTCGAGCACCGGCGCGCGATAGAGACGGTTGCGGATCGTTGCGCTGCCCAGCCGCAAGGGTTCGTGCAGCACGCCCGACATGCGTCGCATGATCCCGCACGTCCTGCGCAACGCCCGCGCCGGACCGCAGCCAGGCGCAGCCGCTCAGAGCACCGGCAGCGCCTGCGTCCCCTCGATCTGTACGGCGCCGAGCTCGCTCGGGTCGAGCCCCAGCAGCACGAGGATGGTCGGTGCGATGCGCGTCGTCTCGACGCTTCGCGTGTCGACCACACCGCTCGCTCCGCCCGGTGCGTCGACGATCAGCGGAACGTTGCGGTCCTCCGGATCGGCACCGCCGTGCTCCGCGATCTTCTTGACCCCGCCCGTGAAGACGACGCCGTGCTGCACAACGCCGACGACGTCCGGATGCCGCAGCTCGCGCTGCCCGGTGCCATAGAAGGCCGCAGCCGCACGGCCGGCATAGACAGCACGCAGCCCGGACTCGTGCAGCGTGCGACCCGGACCGGCAGCGGTGGGATCTGCGGCGTCGTACGTCGTACCGGTTGCATCGTGCGAGAGCAGCCAGTCGTGGACGAATCCGGTCGCTGCTTTCGAGCGGTCGGTCAGCCAGAACTGGAGGATGTCGTCGTCGGTCGCGAAAGCGACGAGATCGCCGGAGTGGCCGGCCGCATCCCAGGCGGCATTGATGCCGTCGATCAGCGTGCCGTCGTCGATGCGCGTCAGGTCGGCCGGGTTCTGCGGCGACTGCGCGTGCTTCGCCGACAGGATGATCGCCGTCGAGCCGGTCAGGTGCCGTGCCGCGAGCTCATCGGTCAGCAGTGTCAGCTGGCCGTTCACCCACGACAGCGCCTGCGACAGCAGCGGACCCGGAGTGAAGCCGTCGCTCAGATAACCGCCGGCATAGGTCGTGCCGGTGGCCGGATCGGTCGACGCGGGAAGCTTCTCCGCGGTCGAGACGCTCTGGAAGTTCATCCCGAACAGCGTTGGCGTGCCGACGGTGTGCCGGCCGCTGTGGTCGCGCCCGTCGATCTCGTTGCGCACCGCCTCGACCTTGTAGTGGTCGTACTGCCGCGTCGCGAAGTTGTTGCCGGTCCAGTCGGCCGGGTTGCCCTTGATGTCGGTGTAGCGGGCCGGCGCATCGCTGTTGATCTCCGGCGTGAAGAGATCCTGGACTCCGGTGCCGCTCGGACCGTTGAGGATCTCGTACGCCGGATGCTTGTCGGACCAGGCAGTGCGCCCGTGGTGACTGCGGACGACCTCGAACACCGTGTTGACCTTCAGATAGCTGTGCGGGTAGACGGGCGCGCAGCTGGCGGGATCGACCGGCAGAGCGGCCGGGTTGATGAGGGTCCGCGGGTTGCCGGTCATTCGGAGGATCGAGCCGGGCAGGCCCGGGATGGCCTGGCCGGCCGCGATGCTCGACTGGTCCTGGTCGGCGCCCTCCGTGTAGCCGACCTCCGCTCCGCCGGGGGTGTTGGCGCAGTCCGTCGTACCCGCCGGCAGCAGGCGGTGGTTGAACGTGTCGTCGTAGTAGACGCCGGTGACGGCAGGATCACCGCCGGTCGCCTGCGCGAGCATGCCGGGGAAGGAGTCGCTGGGGATCGGCGTCGCAGCCTCGGTGTAGTCGACTCCGCTGCCGACCAGCCGCGCCAACGTGGAGTGCGGATGCGTGGCGACAAACCAGTCCACGTCGCTCTGATGCAGGCCGTCGACGCTGATCAGCAGGACGTGCCGGATGTGCTGCCCGCCGGCGGACGCCGTCGCAGCAGGCACCAGGGAAGCCGTGCCCGCTACGAGCAGTGTCGCCGCCGCCAGCGTCCGCACCGGTCGGCCGCCATGCGCTTGCCGTGCCACGTCGAGCTCCTGTCGTCGCCGAATGCAGCCGTTCCTAGCGAGCGCAGGTGGACCGTTGGCATCGATGAGGTGAAAGCGGGGCAAACTCGGACAGGAATCCGCGCTCTGGCGACGAAGTCGCGCTCGGCAGCCGTCACTCCCGGACCGGCGGCGTCGTTAGGAAACCGAACGCCGTTCTCGCGCCCACGAAAGGCCACCCGTGTCTCCGCTGCGTCACCGCTCCCTCGTCACGACCGCTGCCATCGGTGTCGTCGGCCTCGCCGGCGCCGCAACCGCTGCCGTTGCGATCCGGCCGGCCTTCGTGCCGGGAGTCGCGGCGTACCACGCCACCCACGACATCGCCCCGGTCGCGGGCGCGGTGAAGGTGCCGCCCGCGACGCCGCGCGCGCACTGCGGGCCGGGCTCGCGGCCGGAGACCGGTCGGCAGGGCCGGGTCCCGCTGGCCGACTACTCGAACGGCCGCGCCGCCAAGGGCTACTACTGCAACGCCGTCCAGGTCTCGCACATCGGCGCGACCGGCGGCTTCAAGACGTTCCGTTACGTCGACAAGCACCAGCACGTCTGCGCGTTCTACGACGGCACGCTGCTCTTCCCGACGTCGGTGTTCCACAACAACGAGACGGGCGGCACGCACGTCCTCGACATGTCCAACCCGGCCCACCCGGTCGAGACTGCGGTCCTCCGGACCGCGGCGATGGACAGCCCGCACGAGTCGCTCGCCCTCAATGCGAAGCGCGGCCTTCTCGCGGCCGGCATGGGCTCGCCGGGGACCGCGCCCGGCATCGTCGACGTCTACAGCGTTGCGAACGACTGCCGTCACCCGGTGCTTCAGTCGTCGACACCGTTCGGCATCCTCGGCCACGAGAGCGGCTTCTCCCCCGACGGCCGGACGCTGTGGATCTCCACCACGGCGCGTCCGGGTGTGACGGCAATCGACGTGAGCAACCCGCAGCTGCCGTCGATCGTCTGGCGCAGCACCAACTTCACGTTCCACGGCATGAACATCAACTCGACCGGCACCCGGCTCTACGGCGCTGACCTGGGCATGGCAGGTCTCACGATCCTGGACATCAGCCAGGTGCAGAAGCGCGTCGCGAACCCCAAGGTGACCGTGGTCTCGCACATCACCTGGCCGGACGTCTCGATCCCGCAGAACACGATTCCCGTGACGATCAAGGGCCACAAGTACCTGGTCGAGTTCGACGAGTACGCCCGCAACGCGGCCAGCTACAACCCCAGCGACCCGGTCGGCGCGGCGCGGCTCATCAACATCGACAACGACCGCAAGCCGCGCGTCGTGTCGAGCATGCGCCTCGAGGTCAACCAGCCGGCGGCCCGCGCGTCGGACCAGAAGAACGACCCCGGCGCGCAGTACGGCGTCCAGGGCTACGCCGCGCACTACTGCGCCGTGCCCCGCCTCAAGAACCCCGGCATCGTCGCGTGCAGCTTCATCCTCTCCGGCCTGCGCGTGTTCGACATCTCGAACCCGAAGCACCCGCGAGAGATCGCCTACTTCAACAAGCCCGCGCCCAACACGCTCCCGCTGAAGAGCGGCTCCTACGCGATGTCGGCGCCGAGCTTCGACGTGGCCCGGCACGAGGCCTGGTACGCCGACGGCGACAGCGGGTTCTATGCCGTGAAGCTGACGAACGGCGCCTGGCCGCACGGGCTCAACACCACCCGCTGAGCGCCGCGGTCAGGATCGCGCCATGACGGAGCTGACACCGCCTCCGTAGCATCGGACGTCGTGCCCTCCCAGCGTCTGGCCTCGCGTCTGACGCTGCTCGGGTCGGCCATCTGCCTCGCCCTCGCCGGAGCGGTCATCGTCATCGCGGTCCGGAGCGCGTCGCACCCCGGCGCACATGTCCGCGGCGCCCCGCTTCCCGCGACCGGCGTGGCGCCGGGAACGCTGCAGTCGCCTCCCCCGGCGACGACCGCGCCGCCGGCGCCCGCCCACGGCGCGGCGGGGTCGGGCGGCCACCAGCGCCGCCCACACTTCACGCCGGCCGCCCGGCTCGCCACGTTCTGGGGCATCGACGTCTCGTGGCCGCAGTGCGACCCGGGCGCGCTGCCGGCCCTGACCACGGGCTTCGTTGTCGTTGGCGTCAACGACGGCCGGCCGTTCACCGACAACCCGTGCGCTCGCCAGCAGGTCACCTACGCGACCGCACACACTGGCTATGCGGCGTACCTCAACATCGACGCCCCACGGTTCGGCGACGCCGCGTCCTACGGTCGCAAGGCCGCGCTCGACGGCCTCGCCCGCGCGACCGCAGACGGCATCCGCGCGCCAACGATCTGGCTCGACGTCGAGACCCTCAACCACTGGGCCGACCCGGCGACCAACGTCGCGGTCATCAACGGCGCGCTGCACGCGCTGCAACAGCACGGCGTGACCGCGGGCATCTACACCGCCGTACCGATGTGGCAGCAGATCACCGGCGGCGCATCGATCAACGTGCCGGTCTGGCTCGCGACGACCGTCACCGACTATCGCGACGTCGACCCGCTCTGCGCCGTCGGCGTCGGCGGCCACCCCGCCGCACTCGCGCAGTACGTCGCGACGACCGGCAGCCAGCTCATCGACGTGGACGTCTTGTGCACCGCGACTCGCAGCCAGAGCGTGCCGATGTTCGCCGCGGGAGCCGGCGGCGCCTGAACGAGGCGACCGCGGCGACGCGCGTATTTGCTCAGGAGATCGCGGTCTTCACGAGCTTCTCGACCTGCTTCTGCACGGCGGGACTCCACTTGCCGAGTGCATAGGACACCGGCCAGAGATCCCCGTCGTCGAGGTTCGCCGTGTCCTGGAAACCGATCGTCGAGTAGCGGTAGTTGAACTTGCCGGAGTCCTGGAAGAACACGACGACCTTGCCGTCCTCGTTGGCGTACGCCGGCATCCCGTACCACGTCTTGGGCGACAGGTCGGGCGCCGCCGTGGTCACCGCCGAATGCACCCGCTCGGCGAGGGACCGGTCCTCCGGCGCCATCTTGGCGATGGCGTCGAGCACGGCCTGAAGACCGTCGGCCTTCTTCGCGCCCTTCTTGCCCTCCGCGCGAAGCTCCGCGGCCCGCTGCTTCATCGCGGCGCGTTCCTCCGCGCTGAACCCGTCGGAACTCGAGGTGGCCTTCTTCGCTGGCATCGTCCGCACTGACCCTTCGTCGTGGGGTTCGGCCCGCCGCCGAACCGTTGACCCGAAGGCTAGGCAAGCCGGCGCAGCCGGCGCTTCTCGATTCCTGCTCGACCGGCCATACGATCGCCCAGCAGCAAGAGAAGCAAGAGAACAGCAGAGGAGTGGTCAGCCTGCGCACGGCGCCGTTCATGTCGCGATACGCCGGCCACGGCATGGTGTGCGCGGTCGACCACCTCGCCGCCCAGGCCGGGCTGGTGATGTTGCGCGCGGGCGGCAACGCGGTCGACGCCGCTATCGCGACGAGCGCAGTGCTGGCCGTCACCACCCAGCACATGTGCGGACTCGGCGGCGACCTGTTCGCGCTCGTGCACCGCCCCGGTGACAGCACGCCGGCCGTGCTCAACTCCAGCGGCCGCGCCGGCTCCGGGGCGGACCCCGACCGGCTCCGCGCCGACGGTCACCACGCGATGCCGATGTCCGGCGACATCCGCTCGGTCACCACGCCGGGCTGCGTCGACGGCTGGCTCGCCCTGCACGAGCGCTTCGGATCGCTTCCGCTCGCGGACATCCTGGCGCCCGCCATCGGCTACGCCGCCGACGGCTTCCCGGCGGCGCCGTACCTCGCCTGGGTCGCATCGATGGTCGCCGACCTGCCGGGCGGCGAGGACTTCAAGGCCGCGACCCAACCGGGCGCGATTGTCCGCCGCCCGGGCGTCGCCCGTGCCCTGCGCGACGTCCTCGGCAAGGGCCGCGACGGGTTCTACGGCGGCGAGTTCGGCGCCGGGCTGCTCCGCCTCGGTTCCGGACTGTTCACCGACGCCGACCTCGCCCGAGACATCGCCGAGTGGGTCGAACCGCTCTCCCTCGACGTCTGGGGCCGGCGGCTGCACACCGTGCCACCCAACTCCCAGGGCTACCTCACGCTCGGCTCGTCCTGGATCGCCGCGGGCCTTCCGCTCCCCGCCGACACCGACGACAGCGCGTGGGCGCACCTCACCGTCGAGGCCGCTCGACAGGCCGCCTGGGACCGCGTCGACGTGCTCTACGACGGAGCCGACGTCGCGACTCTCCTTACCCCCGAGCGCCTGTCACCGCGCCGCGACGCGATTGATCCCGACAAGGCAGCGGCGCTCGGCGACAGCTACCGCGGCGGCGGCACCATCGCCCTCTGCACGGTCGACGAGAACCGGATGGGCGTCTCGCTGATCCAGTCCAACGCCGCAGGGTTCGGCGCCAACATCGCCGAGCCGTCGACCGGCATCTTCCTGCACAACCGCGGCATCGGCTTCAGCCTCGAGCCCGGCCATCCGGCGGAGTTCGCGCCCGGCCGCCGCCCGCCGCACACGCTTTCGCCGGCGCTCGTGACGACGCCCGACGGCGACCTCGACATGGTCATCGCAACGATGGGCGGCGACTCGCAACCGCAGGTGCTGCTGCAGCTGCTCGCCCGCATCCTGGGCGCCGGCGAGCAGGTCGGCGACGCGATGGCCGCCGGCCGCTGGGTGCTCGGTGCAGCCGACGGCGGTGGGGGCTTCTCCACCTGGAACCAGCGCGGCGCTGTGCAGGTCGAGCTCGAGCCTGCGACGCCTCCTCAGTGGGCCGACGGGCTTCGCGCCCGCGGGCACGACATCGTCGTCCGGGACGGCAACTACGGCCACGCACACGCGATCGCCGTACGAGGTGACCACCTCGAGGGCGCCAGCGATCCGCGCGCGCTGTCCGGCGACGCGGCGGCGTACTGAAAACCGCTTGTTGCGCCCGACGCCGCTGGCTACGGTGCTCGGTGATGGCTGGCTTCAGAGACCGTTAGGTCGGTCGCGACTCCGTAACGGCGCACTACTCGTCTAGAGCGCCGCCGGTTGAGTCGCGCCGTCCGCAGGTCCCTTCCGCCCACTTCTTCCGGAGCCAGCTATGAGCTCGACCTCGGCCGTTGTCCGCCCCGCGTCGTCGTACGGCACATCCCCCGAGCCTGCCGCGCTGTCGGTGTCGCATGTCGTCAAGGAGTTCAAGCCGCACGGGCTCGACCGCTGGCGACGCGGACACACCCCCTACCGCGCGGTCGACGACGTCTCGTTCTCGGTCGCCCCCGGCGAGATCTTCGGCGTCATCGGCGCCAACGGGTCCGGCAAGTCGACGCTCATCCGCATCATCAGCACGCTGCTGCTGCCCGATGCGGGTGACGTGCGGGTGTTCGGGCTCGATCCCGTCAAGCAACCGCTCGACGTCAGGCCTCTGATCAACCGGGTGTCGGCCGACCCGTCGTTCTTCCGGCCGATGTCACCGGTCGAGAACCTGCTGTTCTTCGGCCGCACCTATGGGCTGTCGGGTGACGAGACCCGGCGACGGAGCGTCGAGTTGCTGCTGGAACTCGGCCTGGACGAACGGCGCGCACGCGAGCCGATGCTCGCGCTGTCCCGTGGACAGCAGCAGAAGGTCGCGGTCGCGCGAGCGTTCCTCACCCGGCCGCGGCTCATGCTGCTCGACGAGCCGACGACGGGGCTCGACCCGCGCAGCAAACGCGACGTGCAACGGTTCGTCGACGGCGTGAGAAAGCAGGGCGTCACCATCCTGCTGACGACGCACGACATGGACGAGGCGGAGCTGCTGTGCGACCGCATCGCCTTTCTCGCGAGTGGTCGGCTTGTCGCCGAAGGTACGCCGACGGACCTGCGACGGGAAGTCGCCCGCGACACCGCCGTCGCCGAGGCAGACATGGAAGCGGTGTTCATGCACTTCACCGGGCGCAGCCTGGAGGACGACGAGGAAGCCGAGCGCACCGAGGCGGAGCAGCGGCGCGAGGACGAGCGCGACAGACAGCGGAAGGAGTCACGATGACAACGGCGGAGACCTTTGCGCTGCCGCGTCCACGCCGGGTCGCGTTGGGCTTCGCCTTCGTCGAACGGCAGACGAACCTCTGGAAGCGCTACTGGGCGTGGGAGGTCGTCTGGCTCGTCTACGGCGTCGTCAACACACTCGCCATCACCTTCATCGCGCGCGAGGCGCAACACACCGGGGCGACCGCCGCGGGACACGTTCAGCGGCTGACGCTGTTCCTCCTGATCGGGACGCTGGTGTGGGCCTATCTCTCCGCGGTCCTCGACGACATGGCGCTCGTCATCACCTGGGAGCGTTGGGAAGGCACGATCGAGCACACGCTGATGGCGCCAGTGCCACGGGCGGTGCACCTCGTCGGGATGAGCGCGTTCGGCGTGCTGCACGCCCTCATCCGCACCGTGCTGATCCTGGCGTGCTCCCTGCCGTTCTTCTCGGTCGACTTCGGACGCGCGGACTGGGGATCCGCGACTGTGATCATCGCGGTTGGCAGCATTAGCGTCGTCGGCCTCGGCATCCTCACCGGCATCCTGCCGATGCTCTATCCCGAGCGTGGTGAGCAGATGTCTTTCATGGTGCAGGCCGTGGTGCTGCTGGTGTCGGGTGTCTACTACGGCGTCGATGTGCTGCCCGGTTGGCTTCAGGCGGTGGCCAACGCGTCGCCGGCGACGTATCTCCTGCGCGGCATCCGCGGCGCGATCCTCGACGGCCGCACTGTCGGTGACGAGGCGGGGCTCATCGGCGTCCTGCTGGCGTTCGGCGTCGCCCTGGTCCCCGCGTCGCTGCTCGCGTTCTCGGCTGCCGAGCGGTGGGCTCGACGTACCGGCCGCTTGAAGCGCCAAGGCTGAGTGTTCAGCGGCGGAAGGCCACCGCTGACATCTGCTGGGCGGCAAGCGCAGCCAGGTAGTACCAGCTCATGATCGCCCGCACGAGCTCGTCCGGATCCGCCGCGGCGAACCGCAGCGTTCGCGGACCGGTGCGCACCGATCGCGGCACGCTCGCGGCGTAGTCGGTGCCCAACAGGCTCGCGAAGTCGACCTCGAGGGTCAGCGACTCCGGGACGGCGGGAGCCTGCAGGTCACCCGCAGACGCAACCGCTGACGCCACCGACGACTCGATGAGCTCCCGCGCCGCCGGCGGCGCGAGCGTGTCGGTCGCGGAGAACCCGACCGCCCGCTTCACCTCGACGGCTGTCACGCCGGCGAACGCCTTTTCGGCGACTGCGCAGATCTGGTCGTCGCCGGTCAAGGCAACGACTGGAACGCCGTACGACGCGCAATAGACGGCGTTGACCTCAGCTTCGCTCACCGGCTGGCCGTTGAGCCGCATCTCGGTGAAGTTCGACGAGAACGTGTGCGCCAGCACACCGTCGGCGCCGGCCGCTGCGTGATAACCGACGAACACCGCCACGTCGTCGTCGCGAGTGATGCCTTGCACCATGCAGGACGGCCGAGGTGCTCCGAACACCAGCCGCGCACGCGGATCGAGCTGATCGTGCAGCAGGTTGTCCATCGTGCCGTGGCTGTCGTTGACCAGCACCTCGGTCGCGCCGCCGGCGAACGCGCCGCGGATCGCGGCGTTGGCCTCGCCGGTCATCAGCTCCTGCGCACGCGGATAACCGGTGCCGCCCCGGATGATCTGGTCCACTGTCGCGACGCCGGCGACACCCTCCATGTCGACCGAGATGAAGACGCGCATGCTCAGACCGTCGGGATGTGGAAGGGCCCGCTCACGTACTTCGCGCACTGGCAGCTCGAGTTCCACTGCAAGTTCCAGCCGATCTCTATGCCGTCGTGGCGACCCGGGCCGAAGTACTCCTGCAGCGCACCGGCCGCCGGGTAGCTGAAGTGCAGGCTTTCCAGGGCCCTCTGCACCGTGTCGCGTGTGATGACCCGACCGGCGTGGTTGATCGCGTCGCGCAGCAGGTAGAGCTCGTCGCAGTAGGAGATCGCGATGCCCTCGGCGTTGGGCCCGGCCTTCTCGAGATTCTGGCCGGTCCGCTTGTCGATCATCCGGATGCACTGCTTGGTCGCCGGCGACTGCATCTTGACCGCCTGCGGGGCGGGCAGGTCGAGCCCCGGATCCCAGCTGAAGCCCATCGCGCCGCGCACCGCCGACTGATCGACGTCGCCGGCTCCGACCAGCGTTTCCATGCCGGAGGACGTGCTGAGGCCAAGCCGCGGGTAGTAGTGCTGGCTGCCGGCGTCGCGGCTGAAGAACAGCAGCATCGTGCCGTTGGCGTCCAGCAGGATGACGTGGTTGACGCCGTCCTGGCGGAACCGCAGCTCGGCGTTGGAGATGGCATTGAGCGTGTCGGTCTCACCGGACGTTGCGTCCGGCTCCGGCACCCTGATGACGTCCTTCGAGTCGACCGAATATCCAGCCGCGTGCATCGCCGGCAGGAACACACTCGTCAGCGGTCGGTTCCACTCGGGACGGTCGATGCTGAGTACGCCGATCTTGGTCTTGCTGGCGGCCGACGCCCGGCCCAAGTTGGCGTCCCAACCGCTGAAGTAGCTCTGCTGCTTCAGGCTGCGAACGAGCTGCCCGAAGATCCGGTCGGTGGTCAACGTGCCGGCGTCGTAGTAGTAGGGGAACTGGTTCAGGAGTCCCTTGTCCGGCCAGGTGATCGTGCCGGAGTTGATGAGCGATGCACCGGCCCGCAGGATGCAGGCGTAGAAGTTGTCCGTCAGCCCTTTGCCCATCACGGCGAAGACGTGGTTGTCCTGCGTGAAGTGCGAGCAGGCCTGCTGGTCCATCTCCGAGTATGTCTGCGTCGATTCCGCGTTGACCGCCCAGTAGACCGGGACCAGCTTCCGTCCCGCGATGCCACCATGCGCATTGATGTCGTCGACAACCGCGTGGGCATCGCCCTTCGGGTCGCCCTGGGATATGCCGGTCGCGCCGAACGCCGCGTTGAGGGCGTCAGCGTTGGTCTCGTAGGAGATGCCGACGTAGATGGCGTTGGCCGTGACCCCCGGCGCACCGCCGGGGTTGCCGGCCGTAGGCGGAACGACGGGACCGCCGCCACCACCGCTGGTCGTCGATCCGGTCGTCGTGCCGCCCGAACCGGTCGTGGTTCCGGTGCCTCCGAACGACCCCCCGCCGGTGCCGGTGCCGGTGCCAGTGCCGCCGCTGTTGGTGCCCGG
>JAFAQI010000029.1 GCA_019246495.1 Frankiales bacterium
GGCGTGCGCCGCCTTAGCTCAGTCGGCAGAGCGATTCACTCGTAATGAATAGGTCGTCGGTTCGATTCCGACAGGCGGCTCCACCGTGGGGACTAGTCATTCCTGACTATGCGAACTGGCCCGTTCGGGTGACCTGATGCGCTTCCCTTGGGTTCCGCCGATCGGTCCGTGAAGTCCCCGGCTCCGTCCGCCGATGCACGGTTGTGAATGCGAACGGTGCCGATAAGGGAGGCCCAGCGATGGACAGCTCGGCGATGGAGATGCTCGAGCTTCTCGTGTCCGAAGCGATGGGTGACGAGGGCGCTGTCACCGAGGTCATCCGGCCCGCGGCGGTCATCCCCGAAGAGGCGGCCCGGCCGATCCTGATGGAGCTCGCGCTGCGTGACATCCGCTGCGGCGGAGTCTGGCTGGCCGAGCCGACGGTCTGGCGGCGCTTCGACCGGCCGACCGGAGGCGAGCGCGAGCCCCAGTTGCTCGGGTCGATCCAGGTGGCCTACGGAACGCCGACCCGCTTCGAGATCACCGTCTACCGCGTCACCGTCACCAGCCTCGGTCGTGAGCAGGGCTGGTCGGTCGAGAAGCTGTGCGACGAAGCGCTCGCGTTCGGTGGACTCAGCCTGGCTGAGTGCCCGCGAGCCGACATGACGCCCCCGCCCCAGCCCTTCCGGTTCGGGCGGCCACGGCAACCGGTCGACTGAGCAGAGTCTCGTTACCTGACCTTGCTTGTTCGGGGCCCGCGGTCGCCGTACCGTGCGCGGGGTGAACCTCCGCCGCGCCATTCCTGCCGCTGTCGTCGCCGGTGTCACCGTGCTCGCCGCGGTGACGTTGCCCGCCGTTGCCTCGACGCCGAAGCTCGCCTTCCGCACGGTGAAGCTGGCCGGCTCGTCCGGTCTCGCCGAACCACGCGTCACCGTCACGCGCAAAGGCGTGATGTTCGCGGTCACCAACGCCGGCCGGCCCAACGACATCGGCATCGGCCCGGAGACGGTCTATCGCAGCACCGACGGCATTCACTGGAAGCGCACCGCCGCGCAGCCGCCTGACCAGAACGAGGCCACCACCGACGTCGACATCGTCGCGACGCGCACCGGCCGCATCATCTCGAGCGAGCTCGACTACGGCGGCATCAACTTCCGCACGTCCTACTCGGACAACGGCGGCCGGACGTGGACCGAGTCCGTCGGTACGACGGCAGCCGACACCGACCGGCAGTGGTACGCCGTCGGCCCGAACGACCCGTCGACGCACCAGCCACGGGTCTACATGCTGTTCCACAACCTGCTGAGTGGCGTGGCACAGCACAACATGTGGGTGTCGACCAGCCGTGACGGTGGCGCGACGTTCGGGCCGCCGGTGCCCGTGTCGATCCCCGGTCAGCAGGACTATCTCGACCTTCAGTGCGCGGACTCGGGTGGCCCGTCGAACATCATGGTCGACCAGCGCACCGGTCGGGTGATGGTCGTCTTCGGCACGCGGAGCTCGCCTGCCGGTGGATGCGGCGGACAGCCGGCCGAGGTCAACGTCGTCGCCGCCAACCGCGTGTGGGTGGTGTCGGCGCCCGCGGCGAAGGCGACGCTGCCCGGCGGTTGGACACCGCATCTCGCTGTCAACGACACCGGTCCGCCGGCGCACATCGTCGGCATGCAGCTCGCGCCCGGCACGCTCGACACCGCCGGCAACGTCTACGTCGCATATCCGGAGTCGGTGCACGACTACCCCAACTACGACGGAGCGGCCATCAAGGTCGTGCATGCGATGGCACGCAACCTCGACAAGTGGTCGCGCCCGACAGTGGTCGCGAAGCCCGGCGGCGCAGGCAACATCCTGCCGCACATCGTCGCCGGCCGGCCGGGACGCGTCGACGTGGCGTGGTACCACGGCATCAAGTCACAGGGCCGGGCGCCGGACTGGTACTCCTACGCCGCGCAGAGTCTCGACGCACTCGGGTCGCATCCGCACTGGACGTCGATCCGACTGTCCAAGGTCCGCGGTGAGGCCGGGCAGACCGCGAGCCAGCTGATGGGTGCGTGCATCCAGGGTCAGGGCGCGGTGCTGAACGGATTCGCGTGCTCGCGTTCAACGGATGTGAACGGCATCGCCATCGACAAGCGCGGCCGGCTCGTCGTCATCTGGCCGGCGCAGGCGAACCTGCCGACGGACGGCACCTACGTGTCGATGCAGACCCGGGGGCCGACGCTGCTCCGCTGACTGGCTAGTTCGCCGTACGGCGTCAGCGCACCGCGGCGCTGTTGCGCGACTTCCTCAGCGACGACGTGTCGACGGCGACGAAGGCACTTGCCGGGATGGTCTTGAGCTCGTCGAGCAGGCCGGAGGGCCAGCCCTTCTCCGACGTGCCCTGGAAGTACCAGGGCGATCCGTTGTCGGCGAGCACGAGACCGTAGTGCTTCATCGCCCGCAGCACGACCTGGGTGTCCTTGCGGTACCTGCCGATGTGGAAGCCCGCCTTGAGCCGGAAGCGCGCGCCCATCGGCGGGTAGCGGTTGCTGTCTTGGCTGCCGGCCTGGTGTCGCGCCGGCCAGATGTATCGGCGCTGCGTGAGGTTGGTCGTGAACCGGATCGCGTGGTCGACATGACCGGCTTTCACCTCGTCGAGGCGGAGCAGTCCGGGCAGGATCGGCAGGCCGGCGGCGTCCGCCGACGTCCAGTCCGCGGGGCGGAGCTTGTTCGACGTCAGCGACCAGGTGGCGCCGGAGCCGGCGGTCCAGCCGCGCGCTGTGTGGTGTACGTCGAACAACTCGTAGAGCCGGCAGGTGTCCTTGTTGACGATGAGGACGTGCCGGTCGCCGCCGGCGTTGCGTCCGCCCTCGATTTTGCTGTCCGGGCCGAGCGGGTAGCGCACTCGGTCACTCTCGGACGCATAGGTGAACCGCACGTGCACCTTTGCGTGGCTGTTGCTGACGACGGTGTAGGGGATGCCGTAGGGGACCGGTTGGGCGCCGTACGACGGACCGAAGTCGGGATGCAGCCGCGTCGACGGCGACATGTGCCGCAGCCAGGCGCGACTGTGCTTGTTGACCGGCAGCTTCGAGATGTCCGCGTGCCAGTAGTTGTTGGCCGGGAACACCGTGCACTGCGTGTGCGGCAGATGCCGCAGCGTCTGCGCGCCGGCGCTCGAGGGGGCGGCAAGCGGAAGGGCGAGGACGGCTGTCGCGGCGACGAGGCGCCGGGTGCTCAGCTGCATACCTTCATTGTCGGCTCCGGCGACTGCCGACTTTCCCCTCGCTAGCCTCGGATGCATGAAAGGGTCCGCCCGGCTGGGCGCTGCCGAGCGTGCAGCAGCCTGGAGCCAGCTCGACGGCGGCAGCGTGGACGTGCTCGTCGTCGGGGGTGGCGTCACCGGCGCGGGGGCGGCGCTCGACGCGGTGACCCGCGGCCTGTCCACGGCGCTCGTCGAGGCGCGGGACTTCGCGAGCGGGACCTCGTCGCGGTCCAGCAAGCTCTTCCATGGCGGCCTGCGCTATCTCGAGCAGATGGACTTCGCGCTCGTGCGCGAGGCGCTTCGCGAACGCGACCTCATGGTGAGCCGGCTCGCGCCACATCTGGTGAAACCGGTGCCGTTCCTCTATCCGCTCACTCACCGCGGCTGGGAGCGGTTCTACGTCGGCGCCGGTCTCGCGCTCTACGACGCGATGGGTGGCGCGCGCGCGTTGCCGCGGCACCGGCATCTGTCCCGGACCGGCGCCCGCGCGCTCGCGCCTGCCTTGCGTCGCGGCGCACTCGTCGGAGGCATCCGTTACTTCGACGCGCAGTGCGACGACGCGCGGCACACGTTGACACTTGCGCGGACCGCGGCGGCGTACGGCGCTGTCGTGCGCAGCTCGACGGAGGTCATCGCCTTTCACAAGGAAGGCGGTCGCATCGTCGCTGCCGACTTGCGCGACACCGAGACCGGCGAGCAGTGCACGGTGCGCACCGGCGTCGTCGTCAACGCGACCGGTGTGTGGACCGATGACGTGCAGCGGCTCGCGGACAGCCGCGGTGAGTTCAAGGTTCGCGCGTCGAAGGGCATCCACATCGTCGTGCCGCGCGACCGCATCAGCAGCGAGATCGGCATCATCCTGCGCACCGAGAAGTCGGTGCTGTTCGTCATCCCGTGGGGCGAGCACTGGATCGTCGGCACGACCGACGAGGACTGGCACTACGCCAAGGCGCATCCGGCGGCGAGCCGGTCGGACATCGACTACGTGCTCGACCACGTCAACTCCGTGCTCGCCGTTCCATTGACCCCGGACGACATCTCGGGTGTCTACGCCGGGCTGCGCCCGCTGCTCTCCGGCGAGGAGGAGGTCACGTCGCAGCTCTCGCGCGAGCACGCGATCAGCCGGTCGCCGCGCGGAATGGTCTCGGTCGCTGGTGGCAAGTACACGACCTACCGGCTCATGGCGCGGGACGCGGTCGACGCGGCCGTCGTCGAGCTCGGCCGGCATACACCTCGTTGCGTCACCGATCGGATTCAGCTGCTCGGCGCTGATGGCTACCACGCGCTTGCGAACCAGGTGGAGTCGTTGGGTGACGACCTCGGACTGCCGCGGTGGCGGGTGGACCACCTGCTCGGGCGCTACGGCGCGCTGTTGCACGAGGTGCTCGCGCCGGCGAAGGACGACCGGCGCTGGCTCGACCCGGTGCCTGGTGCGGGCAGCTACCTGCTCGCTGAGATCCGTTACGCCGCGACGCATGAGGGCGCGCTGCATGTCGATGACGTGTTGACCCGGCGTACGCGCATCAGCATCGAGACGCCGCATCGAGGTGTCGAGTCGATGAAGGCCGTCGCCGCCGTGCTCGCCGATGTCCTCGGCTGGGACGACGAGCGCACGACGCGCGAGGTCGCGGCGTACGACGCACGCGTCGCTGCCGAACGCGCGTCGCAAGAGCAGACCGACGACCAGAACGCGATCGCCCACCGCCTGGTCGCACCCGACAACCGCCAAACCCAGGCGATGTGACAGCGCTTCGGCGTCAGGCCTTGCGCCTCGACAAGGCCCAGCGGGCGCCTTTCCAGGCGGCGTAACCGACGCCGGTCGACGCGACCGCGCCGACGGTGAGGAACGCGACCGACATGGCGGGGCGGGCGCCGCTCACGGCACCACGGGCGGGCACGGCAGCCCGCTCCCGGAGTGATCCGCCGCGCGCCCGGGTGAGCAGGTCGTCGAGCAGTCCGGGCGGTGGCTGCGGCGGCGCGGACTTGAGCGATGCCAACGCGGTCGACACCTGC
>JAFAQI010000119.1 GCA_019246495.1 Frankiales bacterium
CCTCCTCGGGACGACTCCTGGAACCCGACGTCGTCTACGGTGCCAGGAAATCTGACGGGTCGTCAGGAGGATGTCATGCCGCTCAACCGTGCGTTCGTCGGACGCAGCTACCGGGCCGGCGGCACATTCGAGGTGTCCCGTGAGCACATCCGGCGGTTCGCGCAGGCGATCGGCGATGCCAACCCGGCGTACCTCGACCGCTCGGCCGCGACCGACCTCGGTCATCCGGACGTCGTCGCGCCGCCGACGTTCCTCACCACTGTCGGGCTCAGCCTGCCGGACGCGAACGGCCCGCTGAGCGACCCGGACCTCGGCATTGACCTCGGGCTCGTGGTGCACGGCGAGCAGCGCTACGTGCATCACCGGCCGGTGCGTCCCGGTGACGAGCTCACCGCGACAACGACGATCACCGACATCCGCGACGCTGGAGCCAACGAGCTGCTGTCGATGACGACAGAGATCCGTACGACGGCGGGCGAGCTCGTCGCCACGTCCTACAACACGATCGTGTCCCGCGGAACCGCGGCAACGGCGTCCGGCGAGGCGAGCTGACGGATCAGCCGACCAGGCGCCGGGCAGCGAGGGCTGCGCCGAGGAGTTGCAGGCCGCGCGTCGTCGACGGGTCGAGTCCGGTCAGCTCCACGATCCGCCGCAGCCGGTAGTCAAGCGTGTTGGGATGCACGTGCAACGCGGCCGCGGTCCGACGGCGGTCGAGGTCGTTCGCGAGGTAGACCTCGAGCGTGTGTGGCAGGTCGGGGTTGCGGTCGAGCGGATCGAGCAGCCGCAACAGCTCCTCCGTCGCGTCGCTCGGCCGGGTGAGCTGGTACTCCAGCAGCACGTCGCGCAGCTGGTATCCATCCGGCGGCTTGCCCAGGCTGCGCGCCAGCCGGACCACGTCGCCGGCCTGCCGGGCCGCGCGGACCACGTCGCCCGACCGGTGCGCGACGGCGCCACCGGCGAGCGCATCGGCACCGCTCGCCTCGCGCAGCTGCGCGACGAGCTCGGGCAACCGATCGGCGAGAGCCGCGGCGTCGTCAGCCGTCGTCGGGAGCAGCGCGGCGCCACCACCGGGCTCGAGCAGTGACAGCACCGGCTCGCCGGCGAACGCGTCGAGCGCGGCCTGCACCCGGCGGACCTTGCGCCGCGCCGCGATCGCGCCGCCGACGCCCTTCTCCGCCTCGTCCGGATGGGCCGCGAGCCGAATCGCAACCACGACGTAGGCATCGGCGATCTGCGCCCCGAGTCTCGCCGCGATGCCCTCGGCCGGCTCGCCGGCGAGCAGCGCGGACGCGAGTGCCCGGCGGGCGTCGCGCTCCTCGCCGTAGATGGTCTGCTGCTCCTCCAGGTACGCCGCAGCAACCGCGGCCGTCACCTGCTGCACATAGGCGAGCACCCGGCTGCCGGCGGCGATGAGTGCGGCGGTCTCGTCCGGCTGTGCGTCGGCGACGAGCGCCTCCCAGCCGATCCGCCCGCCGACGTGGTAAGCCGTGAGCACGGCGTCGAGCGGCACCCGCTCCTCCGCCCGGCGCGCCGCCGAGGTCCGCACGCCGCCGAGCTCCTCGTCGGTCAGCGAGCGGTCCGCGCGCAGTGCGGAGAAGAACAGCCGCAGGTTGGCTGCGGTGATGTCGAGGATCTCGCCCTCGAGCTGCTCGCGCGGCAGCACGCCGTAGAGCGGAATCTCCTCGACGAACCGGTCGATCATCCGCCGGGCGAGCTTCGGCACGGTCCGCTCGACCCGGGCATAGAGCGGGTGGTCCGTTCCGCCCGTCTCGTCCGGACTGCGGCGTGCTGGCACCCGGGCATTGTGCGCGGCCTTGTGCTCGGTCACAAATGCGGGCCCGTCGTACCGTCCGGCTTGTGCATGCAGTCACGCTGACCGGCTTCGGCGACGTCGACGTCCTTCGCTGGACCGATGTCGCCGATCCGGTTGCCGGAGCGGGCGAGGTTGTCGTCGAGGTCGTCGCGAGCGCGGTCAACCGGGCGGATCTGCTGCAGCGCCAGGGTTTCTATCCGCCACCACCCGGAGCGTCCGACATCCTGGGCCTCGAGTGCAGCGGCCGCATCGCCGAGATCGGGGCGGGCGTCGAGAGCTGGTCCGTCGGCGACGAGGTGTGCGCGCTGCTCGCCGGCGGCGGCTACGCCGAGCGGGTCGCGGTGCCGGCGGGCCAGCTCATGCCGATCCCGGGCGGTGTCGACCTCGCCGACGCCGGCGGCCTCCCGGAGGTCGCGTGCACCGTCTGGTCGAACCTCGTGCAGGCGGCGCGGCTGACCGCCGGCGAGTCGGTGCTCGTGCACGGAGGTGCGAGCGGAATCGGCACGATGGCGCTGCAAGTTGCCAAGGCTCTGGGCGCGGCGCCCGTGCTGTGTACGGCGTCGGCTGCCAAGGCGGATCGGTGCCGGGAGCTCGGCGCCGACGCGGTGATCGACTATCGATCGGACGACTTCGTTGCCGTCGCGCGGGAGCTGACCGGCGGGCGTGGCATCGACGTGGTCCTCGACATCCTCGGTGCGGCGTACCTCGCGCGCAACGTCGAGGTGCTCGCGGCCGACGGCCGGCTCGTGGTCATCGGCTTGCAGGGCGGCGCCACCGCCGAGCTCGACCTCAACGCGATGCTGCGCAAACGCGCCACGCTGTCCGCGGCAGGCCTGCGGGCCCGGCCGCTCGAGCAGAAGGCGCGCATCTGCCATGCGGTCGCGGCGGAGCTGTGGCCACTGGTCGCCGACGGCCGGGTCCGGCCGGTCATCGCTGCGCGGTTTCCGATGTCCCGCGCGGCCGAGGCACACACCCTCGTCGCGGACTCCGGCCACATCGGCAAGGTGCTGCTGACCCCGGGCTGAGCGTTCCCGGCCCCGACCGGCCTTGCCAGAACGGCGTTCGGTACGGCGTACTAGCGGGTAACAACATTCGCGAAGCGCCCGAGAGCCCGAGCAAGGAGCCCCGCCGTGTCCACGAAGCAGGTCAGCGAGAAGGAAGCCCGCCAGGTCGCCGAGGCCGCGCGCGAGGCCGAGTGGAAGCTCCCGAGCTTCGGCAAGGAGCTGTTCCTCGGCAACTTCCGGCTCGACCTGATCCACCCGCAGCCCAAGCTGTCGGCGGAGGCCACCGAGAAGGGCGAGCGGTTCCTCGCCGAGCTGCGTACGTTCCTGGAGAACAAGGTCGACCCGCTGCAGATCGAGCGCGATGCCAAGATCCCGGACGACGTCGTCGAGGGACTCAAGGAGCTCGGCGCACTCGGCATGAAGATCCCGACCGAGTACGGCGGGCTCGGGCTGTCGCAGGTCTACTACAACAAGGCTCTCGCCCTTGCTGGGGTGTGGCACTCCGCGCTGTCGACACTGCTCTCGGCGCACCAGTCGATCGGCCTCCCGCAGCCGCTGATGTTGTTCGGTTCGGAGGAGCAGAAGCGCGAGTGGCTGCCCAAGGTTGCGCGCACGCACATCAGCGCGTTCCTGCTCACCGAGCCCGACGTCGGCTCCGACCCGGCGCGGCTGTCCGCGACGGCCGTCCCGACCGACGACGGCAGTGCCTACGTCATCAACGGCAAGAAGCTCTGGGCGACGAACGGTGCTGTTGCCGACGTCGTCGTCATCATGGCTGTCATTCCGAAGTCGGATGGCCACAAGGGCGGCATCAGCGCGTTCATCGTTCCCTGCGACGCGTCCGGCGTCAGCGTCGAGCGGCGCAACGCATTCATGGGACTGCGCGGCATCGAGAACAGCGTCACGGTGTTCAACGACGTCCGGGTGCCGAAGGAAAACCTCATCGGCAAGGAGGGCGCGGGACTCAAGATCGCGCTCACGACACTCAACACCGGGCGGCTCTCGCTGCCGGCGATCTGCGCGAGCCAGGCGAAGTACGCACTGAAGATCGCGCGCGAGTGGGGCGGCGAGCGGGTGCAGTGGGGTGTGCCGGTCGGCAAGCACGACGCCATCGCGCAGAAGACCGCGTTCCTCGCCGGGACGGCGTTCGGTCTCGAGGCGATGCTCGACGTGTCGTCGCGCCTCGCCGACGAGAAGCGCAACGACATCCGCATCGAAGCCGCACTCGCCAAGCTCTACGGCTCGGAGATGGGCTGGAAGGCGATGGACGAGCTCGTGCAGATCCGCGGCGGCCGCGGCTACGAGACCGCAGAGTCGCTGAAGGCGCGCGGGGAGAAGGCGATCCCTGCGGAGCAGATGCTGCGCGACATGCGCATCAACCGGATCTTCGAAGGCTCGACCGAGATCATGCACCTGCTCATCGCCCGCGAGGCAGTCGACCAGCACCTGTCCGTCGCCGGCGACATCATCGAGCCGGACGTGCCGATCGGTGACAAGGCGAAGACCGCCGTGAAGGCGGGCGGCTTCTATGCAAAGTGGCTGCCCAAGCTCGCGCTGGGCCAGGGCACGACGCCTTCGTCGTACGCCGAGTTCGGCGAGCTGGCGAAGCACCTGCGGTTCGCCGAGCGCAACTGCCGCAAGCTCGCGCGGTCGACGTTCTATGGCATGAGCCGCTGGCAGGGGAAGCTCGAGAAGAAGCAGACGTTCCTCGGTCGCATCGTCGACGTCGGCGCGGAGCTCTATGCGATCGCGTCGGCGTGCGTCTATGCGCAGACGCTGCAGAACGAGGACCCGGCCAATGCCGCGCAGTACGCCGAGCTCGCCGACCTGTTCTGCAACCAGGCGCGCCGCCGCGTCGACCGGTTGTTCCACGACCTGTGGTTCAACGACGACGACGACAACTACCAGGCCGCGCTCAAGGTGCTCGACGGGCGTTACCGGTTCTTCGAGGCCGACCTCGCGGACCCGGCAGGCGAGGGCCCGCAACTCGGCTCCTGAGCGCGCTCCGGCCGTCCGTAGTCTGGTCGTCATGACCGAGAATCCCGGACGGCCGGACGGGTTGCGCGTTGTCACGCTCGGCCCGGACGGGATGCCGACGGAAGACCCAGCGACGGGCGGCGTCGACGAGAACGACATCGGCGAGAGCGCGCTCAGCGACATGGTCGAGCAGCCGGCCAAGGTCATGCGGATCGGCACGATGATCAAGCAGCTGCTCGAAGAGGTCCGCGCCGCGCCGCTCGACGACGCGAGCCGCTCCCGGCTGCGGGAGATCTACGACAACTCCATCAAGGAACTGTCCGGAGGTCTCGCACCCGAGCTGCGCGAGGAGCTCGAGCGTCTCTCCCTGCCGTTCACCGAGGACACCGTTCCGAGTGATGCCGAGCTGCGGATCGCGCAGGCCCAGCTCGTGGGCTGGCTCGAGGGTCTGTTCCACGGCATCCAGACCGCGCTGTTCGCGCAGCAGATGGCTGCTCGCGCACAGCTCGAGGAGATGCGTCGGCGCGCGTTGCCAATGGGTTCCGGCCAGCCGGGCCCCCAGCCTTCCGGCCCGTACCTCTAGGGTCTGTCGGCGTGGGTGGTCTCTCGTATCTCCAAGCGGTTGTCATCGGTGCGCTTCAAGGGATCACCGAGCTGTTCCCCGTCTCGAGTCTCGGTCACTCGGTGCTCGTGCCCGCATGGATCGGCGGCTCGTGGAGCCATCTGGTCACGCAGGAGTCGCAGAAGGAGTCCGGCTACCTCGCGTTCATCGTCGTTCTGCATGTGGCCACAGCTCTGGCGCTGCTGCTGTTCTTCTGGCGCGAATGGCTTGCGATCGTCACCGGCTTGCTCCGCTCGATCAAGAACCGCCGTATCGAGACCGTCTATGAGCGCATGGCGTGGCTCATCGTCATCGCAACGATTCCCGCTGGGTTGACCGGCTTGCTGCTCGAGCACTCCCTGCGCACGCTGTTCGCCAAACCACTCGCTGCGGCGATCTTCCTGACCATCAACGGCCTGCTGTTGCTCGGTGGCGAGCGCGTCCGCCGGCGGGCCGTGGCCAACGTCGATGCAACGCCGCCCGACGCGCCCGTCGAGGTCCTCGACCGGGGCGTCACCGAACGCGTCCGGCCCGTCGACGCAGGGGCCATCGGGCTAGCTCAGATGCTCGCCCTCTTCGCGGGCATCAGCCGGTCCGGAATCACCATGATCGCGGGCCTGTTCCGCGGTCTGGACCACGAGCAGGCCGTTCGGTTCTCCTTCTTGCTGGCAACGCCGATCATCTTCGCGGCCGGCGTCTACAAGATCCCCGACTTCACCGGCCCGCTCGGCAACGGCATCCGCGCCCAGGCCATGGCCGGTGCCGCGGTCGCGTTCGTCTGTGCTCTCGCCGCCGTGAAGTTCCTGACGAAGTACTTCGAGACGCGTCGCTTGACGCCCTTCGGCTACTACTGCCTCGCCTTCGGCGTCGCGAGCATCGCGCGCTTCGCCTGACGAAAGCTCGGCGCAAGCCGAGAGCCGTTCAGCCCTCGGACGGCGCCGGTGCCGAGCGGGTTCCCGTGCTGATCCAGGCAACGGCCCATGCGGCCAGTGCGACCAGGACCGCGGCTATCCCATGCTTCGTGTGGTGATGTGTCGATCCCGCCGAATGACCGGGGAAGAAGCTCGGCAGCGACTTGGCCGGCTCGGCGAAATAGACCAGCCCGATGACGAGGAACACCACCCCGGCGATCACGAGAAGAACCGTCACCCAGGGCGGGGCGTTGCGTGTCTCGGCCATCGAGGTGTTCTCCAAATGTCAGGCCTGCAAGTCGTGGTCGGCCTCGACACTAGCGGCGGTCACTGGTCGAAGAACCTCTCCAGCACTGTCGCAACGCCGTCGGCGTCGTTCGACCCGGTGACCTCGTCGACCGCAGCCAGCACCTCCGGGTGGGCGTTCGCAACCGCGACTGCGTGCCGGGCCCAGGCAAGCATCGGCAGGTCGTTCGGCATGTCCCCGAAGGCGACGGCATCGTCGCCGGTGAGCCCGTGCTCCGCGCACAACGCGGTCAGGGTCGACGCCTTCGTCACCCCGGCTGCGCTGATCTCGAGCAGTCCTTCGCGCGACGAGTGCGTGAGAGTCGCCACGCTGTCGTCGACGACCCGCCGGGCGCGGGCGAGCAGCTCGTCGGCACTCAGACCCTCGTGGCGGGCGAGCAGCTTCGCCACCGGCTGGGTGAGCAGCTCGTCGATCTGCGCGACGACGGTCCGCTCGTCGGTCGCCCAGCGCGGTCGGTAGGCCGCCTCGTGCGCGAATCCTGCACCCGACTCGACGGCAAAGCCCAGGTCCGGCAGCTCTGCGCGCAGTGCTGCGGCGATCTCGCTCGCGACCTCGACCGCGAGCGGGTACGACGCCACCACCCGCTGGTCGTGCAGGTCCCAGACGAGTGCACCGTTGGCGCAGATCGCGAGGCCGCGATGACCGGCCTCGTCGGCGATGCCGGACAGCCATCGCGGCGGGCGGCCGGTGACGATGACGACGAGTGCGCCGGCGTCCTCGGCGGCGCGGAGCGCGACCCGGGTGCGGTCCGAGATCGTGCCGTCGCTCCGGACGATCGTGCCGTCGAGATCGGTGGCGACGACCCGCGGAGACCACGGCTGGTCAGGCAAGAGGCGAAAGCACATCCCGGCCGAGGTGTGGCTGCAACGCCTTCGGCACCCGCACCGAGCCGTCGGCCTGCTGATGGACCTCGAGCAGGCAGGCGATCGTCCGTGCGATCGCGCACAGGGTGCCGTTCAGCGTGGCCACCGGGGCGACGCCGTCGGCCGTGCGCTGCCGGATGTTGAGCCGGCGCGACTGGAACGTCGTGCAGTTGGACGTCGAAGTCAGCTCGCGGTAGCGACCTTGCGAGGGAAACCACGCCTCGCAGTCGAACTTGCGCGCCGCACTGGACCCGAGGTCGCCCGCCGCGATGTCGAGCACCTGGAACGGCAGCTCGAGCGCGGTCAGGAAGTCCTTCTCCCAGCCGAGCAGGCGGCGGTGCTCGGCCGCCGCGTCCTCGGGCGGGCAGAACGAGAACATCTCGACCTTGTCGAACCAGTGCACGCGGATGATGCCGCGGGTGTCCTGTCCGTAGGAACCTGCCTCGCGGCGGTAGCACGCGGAGAAGCCGGCATAGCGCAGTGGCAACGACTGACCGTCGAGGATCTCGTCGCCATGCATCGCGGCGAGCGCGACCTCGCTCGTCCCCACGAGATAGAGATCGTCTGCGTCGACTCGATAGACCTCGGCCGCATGCGCACCGAGGAAACCGGTGCCCTCCATCGCTTCCGGGCGCACCAGGGCGGGCGCGATCACCGGAGTGAAGCCGAGTGCGGCGGCCTGCTGCATCGCAAGGTTGACCAGCGCCAGCTCGAGCAGCGCCCCGACCCCGGTGAGGAAGTAGAACCGCGCACCGCTCACTTTCGCGCCGCGCTCGAGGTCGATCGCGCCGAGCATCGTGCCGAGCTCGACGTGGTCGCGTACCGGGAAGTCGTACGACGGGACATCGCCGACCGTCTCGATCACGACGGAGTCGTCCTCGCCGCCTTCCGGCACCCCGTCCTCGACAAGGTTCGGCAGCGCATAGGCAGCAGACCGGAGCGCCGCGTCGGCGCTCGACTCCGCCTCTTCTGCGGCGCGCACCGCATCCTTCAGCGTCTTGGCGCGTTCGATCATCGCGGGACGCTCGTCCGGCGTCGCCGACTGGATCGACTTGCTCGCCACGTTGGACTCTGCCCGGAGCCGGTCGGCCTCGGTGACCGCGGCGCGGCGTCGTTCGTAGGCCGCGAGCACCGTGTCGACGAGTGCCGGATCGGCGCCGCGCGCGCGCTGACTGCGCCGGAACGCGTCCGGGTCCTCCCGCAGTGCCTTGAGGTCGATCACGCAGCGCAGGTTATCGAGCCCTCACCCTGCGGCGATGTGACCGGACACCAAGGACGGTGACGACATTTGTGCGACGTACGCCGCGAGGTTGGCGATCGGGGTGCGTTTCTCCATGCGCAACGTCCCACCACAGCCCACGAAGGGGGCCTTCGCAATGAAGCGCATCGCCGCTGTTCTCACGATCGTTGGCGCGACTCTCGGTTTCGCCGCCCCGGCCATGGCCGCGCCGAGCGCCACGGGCCAGGTCTGCGTCCAGCTCAACGTCAACGGCTCGGACCTCGTCAACCAGTGCGTCTCGCAGTGAGCTGACACCCACCACGCCGAGACCCCGGGGGGTTCCCCCGGGGTCTCGGCATGTGCGGGCTCAGTCCGGACCGCGACGCAACCGCTCGACCCAAGCGTGCGCGTCCGCGAAGTCGGCGTCGGTCGTGCCGGCTCGTTCGGCCGCGGCGATGCCGTCAGCACGGGGATAGGACCCGAGGAAGCGCACCTCTGCACACTCGCGACGGATCGCCGCCAGTGCTTCGGCGACCCGGGCCTGGTCGATGTGACCCTCGGCGTCGATCGAGAAGTAGTAGCGACCGAGACCGACCCCCGTCGGACGCGACTCGATGCGGGTGAGGTTGACCCCGCGTACGGCGAACTCGGTGAGCAACTCGAGCAACGCACCGGGATGGTCGTCGGCGATGAACGCCATCACCGTCGTGCGATCGGCTCCCGTCGGCGGTGGCGGTGTGCCAGGTCGGGCGACGAGCACGAAGCGGGTGACGGCACCCGGCGCGTCGGCGATGTCATCCGCGAGGACTTCCAGCCGGTAGCGCTCGGCGGCGAGCGGTGCCGACACGGCCGCGTCGGCCTGGCCCTCGGCCACTGCGCGGGCGCCGTCGGCCGTGCTCGGCGCCGGCACGAAGCGAGCGGCTGGCAACCGGTTCCGCAACCACTGCCGCACCTGGGCTTCGGCGTGCGGAATTGTCGTCACCGTCGTGATCGAGTCGAGCGACGTTCCCGGCCGGCCGAGCAACGCGAACGCAACCGACAGCAAGACCTCGCGAACGATCTGCAACGGCTCGCCGGTGGC
>JAFAQI010000442.1 GCA_019246495.1 Frankiales bacterium
CTGCCGTGGCGCTCGGCGCGCTCGCGGCTGCATCGACGCTGACGCTGGCCCACGCAGGTGGCCCCAGTGGTCCCGGCGGCCCCGTCGTTATCCACGACGTGCAGTCGTCGACGATGGATTTCGGCACCAGCATCACGCCGCCTGAACAACCGAACACCGAGATCGAGCCGTCGATCGCGGTGAACCCGGGTGACCCGAACAACGTCGTGACGGTCTTTCAGGAGGGCCGCGTCGACGCAGGCGGCGATCGCGACAACGGGTTCGCCGCAAGCCTGGACGCCGGAACGACTTGGAAGCACGGTGCGCTTCCCGGCCTGACCACCGGCGCGCCGAACCCGCAGACAGTCACCGCAGTCTGCCCCGCCGCGATCGACCCGAACCCGGAATCGTTCGACCGCGCGTCGGACGCCGTGGTGACGTTCGGCTGGGATCCGACCGGCAAAGCCCATGGTGGCTACATCGCGTACGCCAACTCACTGGTGTTCGATGACAGCTCCTGCCAGGGCCTGCCGAGCGGCATGGCGATGAACCAGTCATACGACGGCGGCAAGAACTGGACGCCGGCGGTGTTTCTCGAGCACGACGACCTCGACGGGCTCAACGACAAGAACTGGATCGTGGCCGACAACGGCACCGGCACCGGCCATCATCACGGCCGCATCTACAACTTCTGGGACAAGGTGGTCTACGGCCTCTCGTATTCGTTCTGCGATCCCGATGTCGCGGCGTTGGCAAGCAGCGACTGCTCGAACCCACTGTTCTGGTCGTCGCCGGCCAACGAGCAGTCGGTGTCGGCCACGGTCCTGCCCGCTATCGGAGTCATCCCGCTCGTGCTGACCAACGGCAGCGTTGGGCTTGCGTTCGACGACGAGCATGGTGCCCAGCCGTGCACGGGCACCAACCCTGAGGACCCATCGTGCCTGAGCGCCGGTACAGACATCGCGTGGACCGTCATCCCACTCGCCGGACAAGTGACGTGGTCGCCGAGCGCCGTGCTGCCTGTCGCCAACAACTGGGTCGACGTCGCGCCATACCTCAGCAACACGGTCTCCAACCAGCGCGCGGGCAGCCTGCCTCAGGCGGCGGTGGATCCGAACACGGACGAGGTCTACATCACCTGGGAGAGCAACCGCTTCCGCGACGCGAACCATCAGAACCAGAACGACGCGGTCGTCCTGTACGCGACGGATCCGGGCACCGGGCTTCCGGGCCTGGGTGCGAGCGCGTGGAGCAGTCCCGTTCAGGTCGACCCTGAGGCGGCTTCGAGCTCCGTCGACGATTACAACCCGACGATCGCGATCGGGTCGGACAGCATCCTGCGCGTTGCATACCGCTCCCGCTACGAGCCGAACGGCGCCGACCTCACCGGTCCTGGGTACGCGATCGACTCGTACTACCAGGAGGCGCCGACCGGCGCCACGACGTCGGCGAGCTTCTCGTCGCAGCTGAAGATCGACACGTCGAAGAACACGAACGACCCACAGTTCGGCGCGTTCTCGCGCGGTGGTCTCTTCGAGGGCGACTACGAGCAGATCGCCGCGGGGGGTGCGGATCAGTCGTACTTCACGCGTGACGAGGCGTGGCCGGCAACGGCGGGCGCGACATGCGCGACCGGGTTCTCGACACCGATGAACTGCCAGAACCAACAGACATGGGTCGTGGAGATCGCGCCGCTGCCGAGCCCGGTCAACACTCCGGAGGCACCACTCGCACCTGCACTCCTGCTCGGTGGCAGCATTGCCGCCGGCGCGGCGCTGGCATTCCGCCGTCGCCGCATCACCCTAACGACCTCATAACCGCGGCTTCGCCCCTGGCTCATACGCCCTTCGGCATCGTCATTCGCGATGCCGAAGGGAATGAGCAGGAGGGCGATCCGTGCCATTTGACGCTCGACGCACGTCGGGACTGACACGCCGCACGTTTCTCAAGGGCGGGGCCGCGGCCGCGGGCGCGGGGCTCGCTGCTGCAGGGCTGCCGATGTCGGTGGTGCGCGCGCTGGCGAGCACGGCGCCGGCGGGCGCCGGGTCACTCGCCGACATCGAGCATGTCGTCATCCTCATCCAGGAGAACCGTTCCTTCGACCACTATTTCGGCTCTCTCTCGTCGGTTGCCGGGTTCAACGACCCGAATGCCATCACGCTGAGCACGGGAAGGTCGGTCTTCTACCAGCCGGACGCAAAGAATCCGGACGGCTACGAATTGCCGTTTCACATGGCGGAGAGCGCAACGTCGAGTCCGTGTCTCTCCGACCTCTCGCACGCATGGACCGCGCAGCACCAGGCGTGGAACGGCGGACACATGGACATGTGGCTGCCCGCGCACCGCGCGGCTGACGGCGACACGGTCGGGCCTTTGACGATGGGCTACCTCACGCGCGCTGACCTTCCTTTCTATTACGCGCTCGCCGACGCGTTCACCATCTGCGACGGTTATCACTGCTCCGTCTTCGGACCGACGAACCCCAACCGGCTCATGTCGCTCACCGCGACGATCGACCCTGATGGCACGGCAGGCGGACCCGTGCTCGACAACAGCTCGGCGACCGGCTCGCTGTCGTGGACGACGTATCCCGAGCAGCTGCAGAACGCCGGCGTCAGCTGGATGGTCTACGACGAGGGCAACATGGACACGGTGCTGCAGCTGTTTGCGCAGTACCAGAGCCCCACGTCGCCGCTGTACCAGAAGGGCAACACGACAGTCCCGCCGGGGACGTTCGAGGCCGTCGCGGCGGCGGGCCAGCTTCCGCAGGTGTCGTGGGTGCTCGGCCCGTTCGGCACCGACGAGCACCCGCCGGGGCCGCCCGCGCTCGGGGAGGACTTCGTGAGCCGCGTGCTCACCGCGCTCACCGCCAACAGCGCGCAGTGGTCCAAGACCGTGCTCTTTCTCACGTACGACGAGAACGATGGGCTCTTCGATCACGTGGTGCCGCCCACGGCGCCGGCGGGCACGCCCGGCGAGTACCTCACGGTCAATCCGCTGCCGGCGACCGCGGGCGGCATCGCAGGTCCGGTGGGACTCGGCTACCGCGTTCCGCTGATGGTGATCTCACCCTTCAGCCGAGGCGGCTGGGTGTGCAGCGACACGTTCGACCACACGTCGCTGCTGCGCTTCCTCGAGACCAAGTTCGGCGCCGAGGTGCCGAACCTCAGCGCGTGGCGCCGGGCGAACACGGGCGACCTGACGACGGCGTTCAACTGGAACGTCGACACCTCGGTGCCGAGCCTGCCGCAGACGGCACCGCTCGTCCTCAGCGCAGGCGAGGCGTGCGGGGCAAACCCCGCGCCGACCGTGCCGGCCGCGCAGTCGGCGCCGCAGCAGGAGCGGGCGCCGGTGCGCCGTCGCGTCGGGCAGCCGGCCACGGACGTGCCGGACCTCCCTTGGGCACCTGCGGCGATTGCGGCGGCCGCGATCGGCGGGCTGATCCGGGTGCGATCCCGCGGCGGAATCGTGTCGCACCTTCCAGACGCACCCGACCGCGACGCCGGCGGCGATAATGGGCCTCCGGTAACTCATGCAGCCCACGAACGTCCAGGATCCGGAGTACTTCCATAAGGTCGTCGACTGCCAGTGGGCGTGCCCGGCGCACACCAACGTGCCGGAATACATCCGGCTCATCGCCCAGGGTCGCCACACCGACGCCTACATGCTCAACCGGGAATCGAACGTCTTCCCGGGCATCCTCGGGCGGACCTGCGACCGCCCCTGTGAGCCGGCCTGCAGGCGGCAGCGGGTCGACGGCACGCCGGTCGCGATCTGTCGCCTGAAGCGCGTCGCCTCCGATCTCCGCGGCGACATCAGCGGCCGGCTCCCGCGCGTTCCGGCGACCGGCAACGGCCGGCGGATCGCCTGCGTGGGCGCTGGGCCGGCGTCGCTCACCGTGGCCAACGACCTCCTGCCGCTGGGATACGAGGTCGTCATCTTCGAGAAGCAGGACCGTCCTGGCGGCCTCATGCGGAGCAACATCCCCGCCTTCCGGCTGCCGGCGCAGGTCCTCGAGGAGGAGATCGCG
>JAFAQI010000444.1 GCA_019246495.1 Frankiales bacterium
GCGCGTCGCCGAGCTGGCGAGCCGGCTGGACCTCGCGCTCGTCACGTTGGTCGACACGGCGGGCGCCGATCCGCTGCCGCTGAGCGAGCAGGGCGGCATCGCCGGCGCGATCGCCGTCGCGATGGATCGCGTGCTGTCTTGCCCCGCCCCAACCGTCTCCGTCGTGCATGGGGAGGGCGGGTCCGGCGGCGCGCTCGCGGTGGCCGTTACCGATGCAGTTGCCGTCACCGAGGACGCGTGGTTCGCCCCGCTCGGCCCCGAAGGTGCGGCGGCGACGCTGCGGACGACGCCGCAGGCAGCTGCGGACCTGATGGGTCTGGCGCCGCGCGACCTCCTGGCAAGCGGGTTCGCGGACGCCCTGGCCCCGAGCGATGCCACAGCGATGCGGGAGTGGCTGGCCGCGCAGCTCGACCAGCTCCGCGCGGCGCCGACCGGCGATCGGCTCACCGCCCGCCGGGAGCGGTGGTCGCACGCTTTGCCCGGATCGTCCCCGTCCACCCCGGGCGACTCGCCCGACATTGCTTGATCAGCAACGGGTTTGCGCCCCACCCGGCGGTGGCATTCGCTAGCGTCTGCTCCGATACCCCAAGCAAAACGGCCACACCCTGCCGAGTCTTCCCCTTGACCCGCGTGGAGGTTCCCGGGTGATGAAGGCGGTGACGCGCGCCGGAAGCATTGCCGGCCGCAGCGTCCGCAACGTGCTCACCCCGACCGGCCTGCGCGGCAGCGCGGTCGAGGTCGCCTGGCTCGCCGCTCACATCGCGACGTATCCGTTCGGCGTCGTACAGGAGAAGGTCACTGCGGACGAGGAGCGGTTCACGCTGACCGGCCTGCCGCCGGTGCACCGCGGCCTGCTCATCGGCGACGTCGAGGCGGCGGGCACACCGATCCTGTTGCTGCACGGCCTCGTCGACAACCGCTCGATCTTCACGTTGCTGCGCCGGGCGTTGCGCCGGCGCGGCTTCGGTCGGGTCTGGACGATGAACTACCACGTGTTCACCCACGACCTGCGGGCCGCGGCGCGCCGGCTCGAGGCGACGGTCGAGTCGATCTGTCAGCAGACCGGCTACGAGCGCATCCACGTCGTGGGCCACTCGAT
Organism: Frankiales bacterium; assembly: GCA_019246495.1. Lineage (GTDB taxonomy): Bacteria > Actinomycetota > Actinomycetes > JAFAQI01 > JAFAQI01 > JAFAQI01. The sequence goes on from JAFAQI010000444.1 coordinate 1,100, forward strand.
GGGCGGCATCGTCGCGCGCTACTACGTGCAGCGCATGGGCGGCGACGCGCGTGTGCACACGCTGGTGACGCTGGGGTCGCCGCATGCGGGTACGACGGCGGCGCGGCTCGTCCCCCGCGGGGTGACGAAGCAGCTGCGGCCATCCAGCGACGTCGTCGCGGAGCTCGCCGAGCCGGCGAACTGCCGCACCCGGTTCGTCGCGTTCTGGAGCGACCTCGACGTCCTCATCGCCCCGAAGCAGGCGGCCCGCATCGACCACCCGGACCTCAACGCCCGCAACGTCCTCGTCCGCGGCGTCGGGCACATGTCGCTGCCGATCGACGGCCGGGTGACACGGGAGATCGCGGCGACGCTCGCGCACCTCGGCACCGACGGCAGCACGGTGTCGGCCGGGCTGACCCGCATCGACCCGGCGGCTGACGGGCGAGCTCCGGCCTCGGCGCCCCCGGAGTCGCAGTCCGGGCGCAGGAAACCGCCGGCGCGCGGCGAAGCGTTGCTCTGACCGACGCCTGCCTGCCGCCCGCGCCGAGGAGAGCCCCCGTGACTCCCGACCGACGCTTCCGCGTGCCCGCGAACGGGCCGGCGGCGCCGGGGGGACGCCGGGTGGCCCCACCGGTCGTGCTCGGCTCGGTCGCGGCGTTCGTCGCCGCCTTGCTCGTCACCGGACATCACGCCTCGACCCAGATCCGCTCGGTTGCAAGCGTTCGTCCGGTTTCCCTCGGTGCAGTGCTGCCGGATGCGCCGGGCACGACGCGCACCTCGGTCGACGTCTCGCAGGCCCTTTCGGCATTGGCGCCGGGCTCCTCCACCAACCGGGTCGCTCCCGTGTCGCGGACCGAGCAGCGGCTTTCGCTGCACCGGTGGGTCCGGCCGAACGGCGGGCCGCTGACGTCGCCGTACGGGATGCGCTGGGGTCGCATGCACGAGGGCATCGATCTCGCCGGGCCCTACGGCTCACCGATCCTGGCGGCGACCGCCGGCTGCATCACCTACGCCGGACCGATGGCCGGTTATGGCGAGGTGATGAGGATCAGCGACTGGGACGGCACCGAGACGGTCTACGGACACATGTCGGCGTTCGTCCGGCACTCCGGTTGCGTGAAGCCCGGCGACGTCATCGCGCGGGTTGGCTCCGGTGGCGACGCCACCGGCCCGCACCTGCATTTCGAGGTGCGGGTCGGCGGCAACGCGGTCGATCCGATCCCGTTCCTTGCGAAGCGGGGACTGTCCATCTGACCGAGCGGTCGACGTCAGTGGACGGCTGAGACGTCGATCAGATGCACCGTGCTGCTCTTGCACGCCGGGTGCGGGTCGGGCAGGAACATTGCCGACTTCGAGCCAGGCGGATAGACGCGGAACCCGACGGCGTGCGCCTGCTGAGCTGGGTGGTAGCAGCCGGGAACGGCGGAGACGTTGTTGATGTAGTGCACCTTCGCGCGGGCGGCGCCGCCGGGAGCGATGGTGATGCGGCCGTTGGACTTGCCGCTCCGGTCGGC
>JAFAQI010000051.1 GCA_019246495.1 Frankiales bacterium
CGCCGAGTGCGCCGCGGTCGACCGTTCCCTCGACGTCGCCGACCGCTCCCGTGACGACCTACACCGCGCCGCCCGCGACGTTGCCCGTTGTTCCGGTTCCGCTGACGACCGCGCAGCCGCCGTGGGCGCCGCCGCTAGTCATCGCGACACAGCAAAGCGCCGACTACGTCGCTGCGGCCGGCCTGCCCTACGCCCCGGAGATGCTCCAGGTGCACTACCACGCGCATCTCGACATCAACGTCGACGGATCCGCTGTCGTCGTACCGCAGTATCTGGGCTACGTCGCCAAGGGAAACAGCATCGTCGGGCTCGCGCCGCTGCACACGCACGACAACTCCGGCGTGATCCACATCGAGAACAGCGTCCCGGCCGACTTCATCCTCGGTCAGCTGTTCGTCGAGTGGGGAGTGAAGTTCACGTCGACCTGCCTCGGCCCCTACTGCACCGGGCACGGCAAGGAGCTCGCGGTCTTCGTCAACGGCCACCGCTACGCCGGCGACCCGACGAGGCTCGTGCTGCGTCGGCACCAGGAGATCGCCATCGAGTTCGGTCGCACTGGCCACTTGCCGAAACCGCCGACGAGCTATGCCTTCCCCGGTGGTTTATGAGCAAGATCAACACGTTGCCGCTGCGATAACCTCGGCCGTGTGACTCCGGCGGACGTCTCCGCAGCGGTCGTCGCCGCGATCCGCGCTGCGTCGGCCGCCGGTGAGCTGCCCGCGGAGATCGCCGCCGCAGCCGAGACCTCGGTCACCATCGAGCGGCCGAAGAACAAGGACCACGGCGACTACGCGACCAACATCGCGTTGCGGCTCGCGAAGAGCGCGGAGCGGCCGGCCCGCGAGGTCGCCGATGTGATCGCGGCGCGACTGCGCGACCAGGCCGGCGTCGCCTCCGTCGACGTCGCCGGCCCGGGCTTCCTCAACATCACGCTGTCCGAGGCCGCGCAGGGCCAGCTCGCGCACACCATCGTCGAGGCCGGGGCGGACTACGGCCACAGCGACGTACTCGCGAAGGAACGGATCAACCTCGAGTTCGTTTCGGCCAACCCGACGGGGCCGATTCACCTCGGCGGCACGCGCTGGGCGGCCGTCGGGGACTCTCTCGCCCGGTTGCTCGCGGCCTGCGGTGCGGACGTCAGCCGCGAGTACTACTTCAACGACCACGGCGCGCAGATCGACCGGTTCGCGCGGTCGCTGCTGGCTCGCGCCCGCGGTGAGGACGCGCCGGAGGACGGCTACGGCGGCGCATACGTCGATGACATCGCGCAGCGGGTCATCGCGACACACCCTGACGTCCTCACGCTGCCGGACGACGACGCGCAGGAGGTCTTCCGGGCGACCGGCGTCGAGCTGATGTTCGCGGAGATCAAGCAGAGCCTGCACGACTTCGGCGTGGACTTCGACGTCTACTTCCACGAGAACTCGCTGCACGAGTCCGGCGCGGTGCAGCGCGCCGTCGCACGGCTCCGTGCACAGGGCCACATCTACGAGCAGGACGGAGCCGTCTGGCTGCGGACGACGGACTACGGCGACGACAAGGACCGCGTCGTCATCAAGAGCGACGGTGCGCCGGCCTACATCTCGGGCGACCTTGCCTACTACCTCGACAAGCGCGAGCGTGGCTTCGACCGCGTCGTCATCATGCTGGGCGCCGACCATCACGGCTACCTCGGCCGCCTGATGGCGATGTGCGCGTGTTTCGGCGACGAGCCCGGGCGCAACCTCGAGATCCTGATCGGCCAGATGGTCAACCTGGTGCGGGACGGTCAGCCGCTGCGCATGAGCAAGCGCGCGGGCACGGTGCTGACGATGGAAGACCTCGTCGAGGCCATCGGAGTCGATGCCGCCCGCTACGCGCTCGCCCGCTACAGCTCGGACTCCCCGATCGACATCGATCTCGACGTGTGGACCCGGCGTACCAACGACAACCCCGTCTTCTACGTGCAGTACGCACATGCCCGCATCGCGTCGCTGCTGCGCAACGCCGCAGACCTCGGCGTCGAGCGGGGCGAAACGTTCGACCCGGCGCTGCTCGCGCACGACCGCGAGGGAGACCTGC
>JAFAQI010000195.1 GCA_019246495.1 Frankiales bacterium
GCAGGTCGTCGAGGTGGACGAGGCCGCGATCCAGCCACTCGCCATACGGGTGGTGGGATGCCAGCTCGGCCTTGATCTCGTCGTCGCCGATGATGCGGCCCTTGGATGTGTCGACCAGGAACATCCGCCCCGGTTGCAGCCGGCCCTTCCGCACCACGGAGGCGGGGTCGAGGTCGAGCACGCCGACCTCGGAGGCCAGGACGACCAGCCCGTCGTCGGTGACCCAGTAGCGCGACGGGCGCAGGCCGTTGCGGTCGAGTACGGCGCCGACGACCGTGCCGTCGGTGAAGGTGACGCAGGCCGGGCCGTCCCACGGCTCCATGAGGCAGGCGTGGAAGCGGTAGAAGGAGCGCCGCGCCTCGTCCATCTCGGCGTGGTTCTCCCACGCCTCCGGGATCATCATGAGTACGGCGTGCGGCAGTGAGCGACCGCCGAGGTGCAGCAGCTCGAGGACCTCATCGAACGAGGCCGAGTCGCTGGCGTCGGGCGTCGCAATCGGGAAGAGCCGGCGCAGGTCGCCGGGGATGACGTCGCTCGCGAGCAGCGCTTCGCGGGCCCGCATCCAGTTGCGGTTTCCCTTGACGGTGTTGATCTCGCCGTTGTGCGCGATGTAGCGGTAGGGGTGGGCGAGCGGCCACGACGGGAACGTGTTGGTGGAGAAACGCGAGTGCACGACCGCGATCGCCGACTCGACCCGCTCGTCGCGCAGGTCCGGGAAGAACTCCGGCAGCTGGTCCGTCGTCAGCATGCCCTTGTAGACGATCGTCCGGCAGGACAGCGACGGAAGGTAGAGGCCCACCTCGCGCTCGATGCGCTTGCGCAGGCAGAACGCACGGCGCTCGAGCCCGAGACCGACCTCACCGTGGGTGCCGGCCACGAACAGCTGGCGGAACCGCGGCATCACCGAACGCGCGGTCGCGCCGAGGCCGTCCGGCTGCGTCGGCACATCGCGCCAGCCGAGGACGCGCAGCTCCTCTTCTCCGGCGATGCGCTCGACCGCTTCGGCGGCACGGCTGCACTCGTCGTCGTCGTGCGGCAGGAACACCAAGCCGGTGGCGTAGGACCCGACCTTGGGGAGCTCGAGACCGGACACCGCGCGCAGGAAGCCGTCGGGGATCTGGAGCAGGATGCCCGCTCCGTCGCCCGTGTTGACCTCGGAGCCGTAGGCGCCGCGGTGATCGAGGTTGTGCAGCGCGGTGAGAGCGTCGCGGACGATTCCGTTGCTGCTGCGGCCGTGCATGTCGGCGACGAACGCCACCCCGCAGGCGTCGTGCTCGTTGGCAGGGTCATACAAGCCCTGTGCACGCATCGCGGTCAGTCCCGTCGTCTCTGGTGGCGGTGGCAGCGGGACGACGTCGGCCCTCGTGCTGGCAACGAGATTACAACAGGCTCAGCTCAAGCCGACCCCGAATGCGCTTCCCACGCCGTACGTGATGGCCGCGGCCGCAGCGCCGAGCGCGAGCTGGCGGACGGCCCCGAGCCAGAGCGGCCGTTCGGTGAACCGGGCGACCGCTGCACCGAGCGCGGTCAGCGAGACAGCGGCCAAGGCAAGCGAGATCCAGAGGTGGTGCGACCCGAGCGCATAGGGCAGCAGCGGAATCAGCGCGCCGGCGGCGAACGACAACAGGCTCGACACCGCCGCGACCGTGGGCGAGGGCAGGTCGTCCGGGTCGACGCCGAGCTCCTCCCGGACGTGGATGCGCCAGACCAGCTCGTGGTCACGGGACAGGTCGCTCGCGACCCGCTTGGCGAGGTCGGGCGAGAGCCCCCGGCGGATGAACAGCTCGGCGAGCTCCGCCTGCTCGGCCGCCGGCCGGTGCACGAGCTCGCGGCGCTCCTTGGCGATCTCGGCGCGGACGAGCTCGACCTGGGAGCTCACCGACGTCCACTCCCCCACGGCCATCGAGAACGATCCGGCGAGCAGCCCGGCGAGGCCGGTGATCACGATGACGTGGACGTGGCTGCCTGCTGCCGCGGCGATGCCGGCGATGAGCGCGACGTTGGACACGAGCCCGTCCATCGCCCCGAAGACCGCGGGGCGCAGCCAGCCGCCGGTGACGTCGCGGTGGCTGTGGTGGACCTCCGCGTCGCGGCGGGCGAGCGCGGCGTCCGTCATCCGCTCACCTCCTCGCCCGCGACCCTCTCCTCGAGTGCCGGCTCCTCGCCGACGCCGTCCGCCTCGGCGGCCGAGGACGGCGTACGCCGACGGCGGAGCACGAGGTAGCCGGCCGCCACGACGAAGACGAGCACGCTCGTCCAGTCGTTGAGGCGGAGGCCGAGGAAGCGGTGCGCCGGATCCACCCGCAGCGCTTCGATCCAGAACCGACCGGCCGTGTAAGCAGCGGCGTAGAGCGCGAACGCCCGGCCGCGGGTGAGGTTCCACCGCCGGTCCGCCCAGATGACGAGCAGCGCTACGCCGATGTCCCAGAGGGACTCGTAAAGGAATGTGGGCTGGTACGTCGAGTGGGGGTCAGGCGCACCGCTGGCAAGTGTCGGACGATGCGCCGCGTCGATACGCACCGCCCACGGCAACGAGCTCGCGCGACCGTAGAGCTCCTGGTTGAAGTAGTTGCCCCAACGGCCGACGGCCTGCGCGAGAGCGAGCGCGGGCGCGATCGCGTCGGCGAAGTCCGAGTAGCGCACGCCGGCTCGCCGGCATCCGATGTAGGCGCCGAGCGCGCCGCCGGCGATCGCGCCCCAGATCCCGAGCCCGCCGTGCCAGATCTCGAGCGCGGCCACCGTGCCCTGGCCCGCGTGCCCCCAGTAGAGCTCGGGGTCGGTGACGACGTGATAGAGCCGAGCGCCGACAAGACCGAACGGCACCGCCCAGGTGGCGATGTCGGCGACGACACCGCGCCGGGCGCCCTTCGCCTGCATCCGGCGGTCGCCGACGACGACCGCGACGACGATGCCCGCGATGATGCAGAGCGCGTAGGCACGGATCGGCAGCGGCCCGAGATGGATGACCCCGCTGGACGGGCTCGGGATCGACGCCGGCAGCACAGGGCGAGGCTAGTCGCCCGGCGGCGCGGAGACGGTCAGGCTGTCGTCGCCGGCTGCGCCTTCTGCGTCGATTGCGTAGGCAGGCTGACCGTGTAGCCGGGCGCGAAGATGGCGTGTGCCGGCCGGATCTGCACCTGCGGCTCGCCCGCGATCCCGATCTCGGCGACGGCGGGACCCAGCCGGGTGTCGCTGAACCGCTGGAAGTCCTCGGCGGTCTCCCAGATGTCGACGATGTGCGCGCCCGCGTCGTCGAAGCTCGCCGCGTGATAGATCGCGCCGGGCGGGACGTCGGTCTCCCACTGCACCTGCGCCCGGGCCTGCTCGTACTGGTCGACGGTGACGCCGACCCAATCCATCTGCATGACGACAGGCATGACGACTCCTCCTCGATGTCGGTCCAGGGGTCGAGCGTTCACCTTTTCCGGCATCAACCGGAATGGCACAACAGGGCTAGTGCTGGCGGCGAACGCCTTCGGCGAGTTCCGCAGCGAGCCGGCCGGCCGCTGCCGCTCCCGCGTTCTCGCTGTCCGCCTCGAGGACCTGCCGGACGAAGGCGGACCCGACGATGACCCCGTCGGCGTACGACGCGATCTCCGCCGCCTGGCTGCCGTTGGAGACGCCGAGACCGACGCCGACCGGCAGGTCCGTCGCACTGCGCACCCGTTCGACCAACGCGGGGGCGATCGCGGAGGTCTGGGCGCGGGCGCCGGTCACGCCCATGGTCGAGGCGGCGTAGACCCAGCCGCGGCACTCCGCCGTGGTCTGCCGGATGCGTTCGTCGCTCGACGACGGGGCGACGAGGAACACCCGGTCCAGGTCGGCACTCTCCGCGGCGCTGAGCCAGTCGGCGGCCTCGTCCGGGATCAGGTCGGGAGTGATGAGGCCGCAGCCGCCCGCATCACGTAACGCCGTCGCGAAACGCTCGACACCGAACTGCAGCACGGGGTTCCAGTACGTCATGACGAGCACCGCGGCGCCCGTCCGCGCGACGGCTTCGACGGTGCGCAGGACGTCGACGGTCCGCGTGCCGTTCCGCAGCGCTTGCTCGGCGGCCACCTGGATTGTCGGTCCGTCGAGCACCGGGTCGCTGTAGGGAAGTCCGATCTCGACGACGTCGACGCCCGCAGCGACCATCGCTAGCAACGCGGCGACGCATCCGTCGTACGACGGAAAGCCGGCCGGCAGGTAGCCGACAAGAGCGGCGCGACCCTCGGCGCGCGCGGTTCGGTAGACCTCCCCGCTGCTCGTGACGTCGCGGGCGGTGGCGGCGTTCATTGGTCCAGCACGCCGAACCAGCGCCCGGCCGTGGCGACGTCCTTGTCGCCCCGACCGGACAGGTTGACCAGGATGACGGAGTCGGGGCCGAGTTGCGAGGCGACGCGCTGGGCGCCGGCAAGTGCGTGCGCGGTCTCGATCGCGGGGATGATGCCCTCGGTCCGGCACAGCAGCCGGAAGGCTTCCATCGCTTCCGCGTCGGTCACCGACGCATACGTCGCACGTCCGATGTCGTGCAGCCAGGCGTGTTCGGGTCCGACACCTGGATAGTCGAGGCCGGCGGAAATCGAGTGCGACTCCTTCGTCTGGCCGTCCTCGTCCTGGAGCACGTAGGACCGCGCGCCGTGCAGCACACCTGGTGAGCCACCGGTCAGAGTTGCCGCGTGGCGGCCGGTCTCGATTCCGTCACCGCCGGCTTCGAATCCGTGCAGCGCCACGGACTCGTCGGGCACGAACGCATGGAAGATGCCCATCGCGTTGGAACCGCCGCCGACGCAGGCGACAACGGCGTCGGGCAACCGCTGCATCAGTTCGAGGCACTGCGCCCGCGCCTCGGTGCCGATGACACTGGCGAAGTCGCGCACCATCGCCGGGAACGGATGCGGTCCGCCGACTGAGCCGATGACGTAGTGCGTCGTATCGACGTTGGTGACCCAGTCCCGGAACGCCTCGTTCATCGCGTCCTTCAACGTGCGCGACCCACTGGTCACCGGGACGACCGAAGCACCGAGCAGGCGCATGCGCGCGACGTTGAGCGACTGCCGCTCGGTGTCGACCTCGCCCATGTAGACGAGACACTCGAGACCGAACAGCGCGGCGGCCGTTGCAGTGGCAACTCCGTGCTGCCCGGCACCGGTCTCGGCGATCACCCGGGTCTTGCCCATGCGCCGGGCGAGCAGCGCCTGGCCGATGACGTTGTTGATCTTGTGCGCGCCGGTGTGGTTGAGGTCCTCGCGCTTGAGCAGCACACGTGCGCCGACCGCTTCGCTGAACCGTTCGGCGTCGTAGAGCATCGACGGGCGGCCGGCGTAGTCGCGCAGCAACCGGTGGAACTCGGCTTGGAAGGCGTCATCCGTCATCGCCTTCTCGTACGCCGCGGTCAGCTCGTCAAGTGCTGCGATCAGTGCCTCGGGCACGTACCGGCCGCCGTAGGGACCGAAGCGGCCTGCGGCGTCGGGCCTGGTCGGCGCGCCAGTCATGACGAGACGGGCCGGGCGGCGGGATGTGCACCGGCGGCCACGAGGTCGGCAACTGCCTGCCGCGGGTCCGGCTGGGTGACGAGGCTCTCGCCGACGAGCACGGCGTCGGCGCCGAGTGCGGCGTAGCCGAGCAGGTCGTGCGGGCCGCGCACGCCGCTCTCGGCGATCTTGATGACGGAGTCGGGCAGCAGCGGAGCGACTCGTCCGAACGTGTCGCGGTCGACCTCGAGGGTCCGCAGGTTGCGAGCGTTGACGCCGATGATCCGTGCGCCCGCATCGAGCGCACGACGTGCTTCGTCCTCGTCGTGCACCTCGACAAGCGCTGCCATGCCGAGACTCTCGATCCGCTCGAGCAACGCTACGAGCACCTGCTGTTCCAGCGCGGCAACGATCAGCAGCACGAGGTCGGCACCGTGCGCGCGGGCCTCCCACACCTGATACGGCGTGACGACGAAGTCCTTGCGCAGCACCGGGATGTCGACCGTGCCGCGCACGGCGACCAGGTCGTCGAGACTTCCGCCGAACCGGCGCTGCTCGGTTAGCACCGAGATGACCCGCGCGCCGCCGCGCTCATACTCCGCGGCAAGCGCGGCAGGATCAGCAATCGCTGCGAGGCTTCCGGCTGAGGGGCTTTGCCGCTTGACCTCGGCGATCACGGCCACGCCGGGAAGTCTCAGCCGCGCATCGACATCGAGCGCCGGCAGCACGCGCGCTGCGCGCTTCTTGAGATCGTCAAGCGAGACGCGGGACTCGCGTTCGGCGAGGTCTTCGCGAACGCCCGCGACGATCTCGTCGAGCACTGACACCCCACGAGCGTAACGAGCAACGGCGCCAATGCCTCCAGTGGCTCAGTTGCCCGGCGCCTCAGATCGTCGGATCCTCGCCACGGTCGAGTGCGTCCCACGCGGTCGTCGCAGGATCGCGGACGCCCGCGGCGGGTCCGTCGTACCGCGCACCGAGCGCCGGCCAGTTCTGGCTCGCGACCATCACGAGCGCGCCGGCGAACACCGCGAGGCCGCCGGCAAGTCCAGCGAGCACCGCCCAGCCGTTCGCGCCTGCGTGCACAGCGGCACCCGATGCCGCGAAAGCGCGGTGGCTCAACAACTTCGGGACGTCCGGCGCGTTGGCGATGACGGCCGCGACGATGGCCGCGCCGATAACGACGACCACCGCGCCTACCGCGCGGCGCAGCCAGGATCGCGTCGCCAGTAGCACGACGCCAAGCACCAGCACCGCGACGCCAAGTGGTGACAGCGCGGCCACGACGTCGTGTCCAGGCAGCTCGACGTGCACGCGCGAACCAGTGGCCGCGCGCACCGTGACCGCGCCCCACACCCGGCCGGCAGTGAGGACCATCAGGCCACCCGCGACGGCGCAGCCGAGCATCGCGACGGTGAGCCCGCGCCGTGACGACAACACGCGGTCAGCTGCCGGCAGGCCGCAGCGTCGACGCCGTCGCGATGGCTGCCAGCACCGCGGCCGCCTTGTTGCGCGTCTCCTGCTCCTCGGTCGCCGGGTCGGAGTCGGCGACGATTCCACCACCGGCCTGGACGTAGGCCTTGCCGGCGCGCATGACAGTTGTGCGGATCGCGATCGCGCTGTCCAGGTCCCCGCCCACGTCGACATAGCCGACAACGCCGCCGTAGAGACCTCGCCGGGTCGGCTCGAGCTCCTCGATGATCTCCATCGCCCGGATCTTCGGCGCGCCGGACAACGTGCCGGCGGGAAACGTCGCCACCAGCGCGTCGAACGCGTCACGGCCCGGCGCGAGCGCACCGACGACCGTCGACACGATGTGCATGACATGCGAGTAGCGCTCGATCGACATGAGCTCGACGACCTCGACGGTTCCCGGTGAACAGACCCGGCCGAGGTCGTTGCGGCCGAGGTCGACGAGCATGACGTGCTCCGCCCGCTCCTTGGGGTCGGTCAGCAGGTCCGCCGCGATAGCCGCGTCCTCCTCCGGCGTCGCGCCTCGGGGCTTGGTGCCGGCAATCGGGTGCAGCATCGCCCGGCCGTCGACGACCTTGACGTGTGCCTCCGGTGACGAGCCCACGATGTCGAGGCCGTCGAACCGCAGCAGATACATGTACGGCGAGGGGTTCGACGCCCGAAGCACCCGGTAGACGTCGAGCGCGTCCGCGTCGGTTGTCACCTCGAAACGCTGGCTCGGCACCACCTGGAACACGTCACCCGCGGCGATGTAGTCCTTGGCGCGGCGTACGGCTTCCTGGTAGCCGCCGGCTGGCGCACTGACCACCGCGTCCGCCGCCGGCAACCGCGTCATGGTCGCGACGGACGACTCGGCGGGCTTGGCCAGATCGGCCTCCATCGCGTCGAGCCGGGCAACCGCTTCTGCGTAGGCGCGGTCCGGATCGTCCTCGGCATGCGGAGTCAGCCGGCGCACGACGTTGGCGATGAGCAGGATCGTGCCGCCCGAGTGGTCGAGCACGGCCAGGTCGGTGACCAGCAGGAACGCGAGCTCCGGCAGGTGCAGGTCGTCGACGGTGTCGACCGGCAGCCGCTCCATCCGGCGGACCGCGTCGTAACCGAGATAGCCGACGAGGCCGCCGGTGAGCGGCGGCAGGTCGGTTCGGGACCGCTCGGTGCGCAGCCGCGCCACCGCGTCGCGCAGCGCCTCGAGCGGGTCGTCGGGATGGTCGTCCGGCCCGATCCCCGTCCAGACCGCGTGACCGTCCCGCTCCGAGAGCGTCGCCGCGCACCGCACCCCGACGAACGAGTAGCGCGACCACACACCGCCGTGCTCCGCCGACTCCAGCAGGAAGGTGCCGGGCCGGTCGGCCGCCAGCTTGCGATAGGCACTCACCGGCGTCTCGGCGTCCGCGAGCAGCCGGCGCAGCACCGGCACGACGCGGTCGCGGGAGAGCGCCTCGCGGAACTCGGTGAGGTCGGGCTCCTGCTTGCTCACGGAACGGGTACGCCGACGACGGAGTCCAGGACGTCCGCGTCGAAGCAGGTGCGGTCGCCGGTGTGGCAGGCCGCGCCGACCTGGTCGACCCGGACGAGGACGGTGTCGCCGTCACAGTCCAGCGCGACCGACTTCACCCACTGCTGGTGACCGCTGGTATCGCCCTTGACCCAGTACTCCTGCCGGCTGCGCGACCAGTAGGTGCAACGTCCCGTCGTCAACGTCCGGTGCAGCGCGTCGTCCATCCAGCCGACCATCAGCACCTCGCCGGTGTCCCACTGCTGCGCGACCGCCGGGAAGAGGCCGTGCTCGTCCCGCTTCAAGCGGGCGGCGATGACAGGGTCGAGCGAGGAGGGGCGGTCGTTCGGCATGAGTACATTCTGCCCGCCGCGCCACCCCACCTGGATCGACGCAGGCTCCGGGTGCGTGCCACAGTTCACGCACCGACCGGAGACAGGGGCTTTTTCATGCGTGTGCCGCTGGTGCGCTCGTTGGGTGTTGTCGTTGCGATGGCCGCGATCTCGGCCGGCTCCGCGCTGACCGCGGCAGCTGACCCGGTGCAAGGTTGCAACGACGCCACGCCGCAGCCCACGTCCTTCTGCATCAAGTACGACGCCAACGTCACGAAGAACGGCATCGAGACGCCGACGCCCGCCGAAGCAGGCGACGTCGGCGATTTCAACTGGTCGCTGGTCAACTCCTCCAGCAACGAGCCC
>JAFAQI010000260.1 GCA_019246495.1 Frankiales bacterium
ACGCGTTCCATGTCGGCGATCAGGACTGCGCCCGGTGCGGCCGGCCGATCACCGCGAAGGACGAAGCTCGCCGCAACGCGAACGGCGACTGCGTCCACCTCTGCTGCTGAGGAGTCGGCAGGTGCGGCCGGCTCGAGGGGGCCGGTCCGCACCTCCGGCGCCCCCACGTCTATGCGGCGTCAGTCCGGCGTCCGGCCGGTGTAAGCGAGCAGCCGCTGCTGCGGTGTGGCGTTGCCGTCGACGCTGATCTCCGGCGCGAACACGCCCTTGCGTTGCTCGTCGGTGAACCTGCCATGGATCGCGTCGTACGCCGCCTCCGCGAGCCCGTCGGGCATCGTCGCGTCCTGGCCGGTCGCCTTGGCAACATCCCAGCCGTGCAGCAAGGCATCGGCGAACGCGATGCCCAGCATCGGTCCGGTCTTCTCGATCACGCCGTCCGCACTGAAGGCGCTCACGACCTCGTCGCGCGCCTGCGCGAAGTCCTTCGCGGGGTCGTCACTCAGGCTGTCGGGAGGGTTGGAGCCGGGAGGCGACGCGCTCTCACCGCGAGCGGCCGCCGAGAAGTAGCGCTGGGTCTCCAGCATGTGGTTGAGCAGGTCGCGCAGCTGCCACCCCTTGCATGGCGTGCTCGCGCTCAAGTCCTTGGCGCCGGCGATCTTCTCGCCGGTCCAGTCACTGGCCTGCTGATACAGAGCCATGAGATCGCTGGCCATCCGTCGCTCCTCTCGCGCAGCCGCAGCAGTCCGCGGGGTCGCCTCACTCTTTCAGCGCCCGCCTACCCGACCGACCGCGCGTCAACCAGCAGCCCAGAATCTCCGGGCAGGCGTCGTTCGACGACTCGACCGCGCGGGCTGGTCCATTGGTAGCCGCCGTGTTCGGCTCGGTGCAGTGTCCAGTGGCCTTCGTGGGTGAGCCAGTGGTGGTATCCGCATAGCCATGCGGCGTTGTCGAGGCTGGTCGGTCCGCGATGTCGTCGGAACACGATGTGGTGCAGCTCGGATGGTTTGTTGCGGCAGTCGGGGAACGCGCAGCGTCCGCGGTCGCGTAGGTAGGCGGCGCGGCGGATCGGCGCGGTGAACTCGTGATCGGCCTGGCCGATGTCGAGGACCTCGCTGCGAGCGCCGAGCACCGCGGGGATCAGCTCGGCGTCGCAGGCGAGCCGGCGGGCGGTGTCGGCGCTGATCTGCGCGCCGTCGGGCAGCAGCACGTGCGCGTCGTGCAGCCGTCCTTCGAGGACGTCGAGGTCGATGGTGACGATGAGCGTGCGTGGTGAGCCGGTGAACGACGGCGGCACGGTCTGTGCGGCGAGGAAGGTGTCGGCGATGACGCCGAGCGCGTCGTGGTTGCGTTGCGCGCGGCTGCGGTTGTCCTCGGCACCGGCGGGTTGGGCGGCGATCGCTAGCGCGGCTTCGAGCTTCGCACCGACCTCTGGGGTGAGGGTGCCGGTCAGCGACCGGGTGCCGTCAAACGTGCGCGTCAGGTCGACGTGGCGGTCGGCGAGGCGTTGCTCGCGGCGGATCTCACTCGCCTTGTCCAGGCCGAGGGCTTGCAGCAGCTCGTCGACGAACCCGGCGATCTCCTCCGGCGGGTGCAGCCGCGCGCGGTCGACCAGATCCGGCTCGACCGTCTCGCGAATCTCCGCCGGCAGTGACCGCAGCGCGGTCAGGATCGCGCTCGCGTGACCGGTGTTGACCTCACCGGCGTCCAGCGCCGCCTGCGTCGCCGGATAGGCAGGCAGCTCGCGGGCCAACCGGGCCAGCTGCGCCGCCTGCGGACCGGCGAGCAGCTGCTCCTCGTGCAGCCACGCCCGCGTGCCGCGGCCGGTCAGCTCCGCGGTCGCCGACACCGCGTCGGACGCCTGCAGCCGGCGTACCAGCACCGCCTGCGCCGTCGCCACCACCTCGAGCAGCGCCTCGGCGTCGCCCAGCATCATGTCCGGATCGGTGATCACCGAGTCGTCCGCGCGCAGCTTGTCCGCCGCGCTGACCAGGTCAGCGACAGCAGGAGACAGCACGAGCGCCACGACGAGCAGACCCTTCGGACCGGGGCGGGCAGGGCGGCTGCGGCAACGGATCCGAAAGCAAAGGTGACGAGGCTAGAACTTCTGTGTCGAACTGATGTTCGAAAGCCTACCCCACCCCACCGACAAGAAACAAGTGCCTGTGGGCAACTCGCCGGAGGCAATCCCTGCGGTCAGTTTCACGCAGACCGATCGCCTGACACCGCCTACCGACCACGGGCGCCCAGCGCGCGGGCTGCGGCGTAGGCGTCGACGAGACCAGCACCCTTGTCAAAGCTCGCCCGCACCCCGTGGATCACCCGGTAGCCGCGGCCGAACGGAAAGGCCGTGCGCAGCAACGTGCGTTCGATCGCCGCCGCGCTCGCCTGCGGCCGCACCTGGAACAGCAGCGCGACGATCGCGCACACCTGCGGCGCAGCGAACGACGTGCCGGACCCGGTGAAGTACGTCGCGATGTCGGTCGGCCCCGGGCCGTTGCGCGGAGTCGCTGTCTCGATCGCGGGACAGATCGCGTTATAGGTGCGGCACGACGACACGATGTGGACGCTCGGTGCGACGAGGTCCGGCCACGTCGTCGGGTCGCTCTTCGCACCACGAGACGAGGTGTCCGCGACGACACCGCGTCTCGTGCCGGTGCCGCGGTCGTCATAGCCCGCGACCGAGATGATGCCCGGCGTCCGGTCGTGCGTCGCCTCGTAGTTGCTCTTGCTGGTGGAGCCGTCACCGCCGCCGTTGCCATTGGCCCAGACCGTCAGCACGCCCGCCCGCGCCAACCGGTCCTGCAACTTGAAGATGACGGCCGTGTTGTCGCCCCAGGAGCAGTTCACCGCGCGGATCGGCGGACACACGCTCGCAGGCACACCGGCACCACACGGATGCAGGTGATGCACAAGCACCCAGGCGAATGCGTTGGTGATGCCGACCAACGCTGCCGTCGTCGAGATGACAAGAACGCGCGCACCCGGCGCCGTGCCGCCGACCTTCGTTCCGTCGGGCAACGTGTAGTGGTCACCGACCGCTACGCCGGACACGAACGTGCCGTGGCCGCCATGTCCGGCGTCCGACGTCAGGCCGTGCGGTACGTCGACGACACACGACGGGTCATCGCTGAACTCATGTGTGCCAGGTCCTTCTTCGCCGTAGCGAAGGCAGGGCAACGCCGACAGCACCCGCACGATCTTCGATTCGCCACCCGGCAGCGCGAAGGCAGGATGCGTCGGATCCACGCCGGTGTCGATGACCGCGATCGTCGTGCCGCGACCGTCGAGCGGCCGGCCGAGCCGATCGACGAGGGTGCGCGTCGCGAGCGATGCGCGCGTCGCATCGGCTCCCGTACTGTCGGCGCCACTTGCGGATCGCGCAACAGACGAGGCGCCGGGACGATGCGGTTGCGGCGCGGCCGTCACGCCCGCGGCCAGCCAGACCGATCCGGCTGCTACAACAGCAGCGACCCGGCGCAGCGCGGACATCACGGGATCGACCGCAGACCGGACGTGTAGCGGAAGCAACTGCACGAGTCGGTGAAGGCGAATCCGCGATAGGCAGCGGCGCCGTCGTGATGCGCCGCCGACAGGTCGGCGCTGTAGGTGCCGACTGGCACGTACGCACTGTGCAATCCGTTCACGACATCGAGCAGCGTCCCGTGTTGACCCGCCGCAAGCCACGTCCGTACGACGAACTGCGCGAACATCGGGCCTTCGCAGGACGGCAGCGCCAAGAACGTCGAGTTGTTGTCGGTCGGGGTCAGGCCGGCGTGCTGCAGGATGCTGAGGCAGGTCGCAGCCGGTCGCTTCGCCATGCTGTCGAGCTGCGCCGCCGCCACGTCGGAGAACGGCGACCAACCCGGCCCGATCGATCCGCGCAGCTGCGCAGCCGGTTGGGTGAGGTTCTGCACGATGACCGGCGGGTCCTCGAGAGAGCTCAAGCCGTAGCGCGGGTTGTAGTTCTGTTGCTGCGCGACGTCCATGAACAAGTAGTCGAGCGCGACGTTGCCGATGAACGCGACGTGGTCCACACAGTCCGACGAGAACTTCAGCACCGCGTTCTGCGCACCGCTGCTTGCCTGCGCGAGCTGCTGCGCGGTGGACCCGCTCACCGCGAGGAACTCGACGTCGTACACCGGTTGTCCCGCCGCCCTGAACGTCGGCGCCACCACCCGCGAGTAGGCAGCGCGCCAGTCCGGCCGGTCGAACGTGACAACGCCGATGCGCGGTTGCTTCACCGTCGCGCAGCGCGCCGCCGTGCCCCAACGTTGATCGACCCAGTGGTTGCGGACGAGGTACGACGCTTCCAACCCGCCGACCCGATCGAGGCTCAGCTGGCTCGGCTGCCACATCGTCGGCACAGCGCGTTGCACCGAGGCGCCGACCGATGCGCCGGCGGCTGCGTCGATCAGCGGAATGCCGTGCTTCGCCAGGCACTGCGCGAGCGATCCGCTCGCCCCCGCCGTATAGGAGACGACGATGTCGGTCTTCACGTCGGAGGTGAAGCTGGCGCAAGCGGCCTGCTGCTGGTCGGCCTGTGACTGCGTCGACGATGCGTCGATCGCGTAGTAGCTCGGCACCAGCGTCACCCGGTTGCCGGGCGCGGTGTTGAGCGCGTGGATGACAGCGGCGTAGTCGGCCTTGGAGTCCGTCGCGGAGCTCTTGCCGCCGTTGGCCGCCTTGTAGGCCTGATCGAGTCCCTTGAGGTAGACAACGCCGAGCCGCAGGGTCACCCGGCCGTTGCTGCTCGGAAGTTGGGGGACACCGGTCGAGCCCGAAGGCGCACCCGGTGTCGTCGCGCCGCCGCCACCCGAGGCAGTCGAAGAGCCGCTGGTCGTGCCGCCGCCCGCCACCGTCTGGCCCGAGCCGCCGCCGCCCGTCGCGCCGGCGCCGGATCCACCGGTGGTCGACGGCCCGCCGAGCCCGTCCGAGGTCGGGGTGCCTCCGTTGAGTCCGCTGTCCGATCCGGTGGCGCGCAACGCGCTGGCCCCGGAGACCGTGGTGCCGCATCCGGCGAGCAGGGCGAGCGAGAGTGCAGCGACGGTGCTCTTGCCGGCACCCGCCGCGCGTCGCCTGACCGCGACCTGTCCCACGTTCGGGGACGTTAGAGGTAGACTTCCCTCTAAGTCAACGGAGGTTGGGTGCAGTGACCACGGCTGTCGCGGAGCGGCGTACGCAGGCTGAACGGCGGGCGGCGAGTCGGGCCAAGCTGCTCGACGCCGCGCTCGAGTCGCTCGCCGAGCTCGGCTACACGGGCGCGTCGCTCCCCGAGGTCGTCCGACGGGCCGGCTTGAGCAACGGCGGGTTGTGGCGGCACTTCCGGTCTAAGGCGGAGCTGATGGCCGCCGCGTCGCTCGAAGCCGAGGAACGGTTGCTCGCGGCGAGCCGCGCCGCGGTCGTCGAGGGCCGGTCGGTGCAGGAACGACTCGACACCGCTCTGACGCAGCTGTTCTCGTGGGTCGAGCAGCCCGCGATGGTCGCGATCTTCGAGCTGCTGCTGGCCAGCCGCGCGGACGCGGAGCTGCGGGCCGCGATGCAGGCGAGCGACGAACGCGCGGGTGCGCTGTTCCACGAAGAGATCGCGCGACTGCTCGGGCCTGACCTCGCCGCACATCCGCGGTTCGAGGCCAACGTTCGCGAGTTGGGGCTCCTTCTTTACGGCATCGCCGTCACGCATCACCTGCGGCCGCGCGAGGCGCGCAGAGCCTTGCAACAGGAACTGCACGATCTCGCGTTCCGGCTGTTCGACGTACTGCAGTCCTGAGCCGCGCGTTCTGTCAGGCGATGGTCGCGTCGCTTGCGGGGTCGATGAGGACCTTGGCGTGCGCTTCCGGATCGGCGAGCGCCTCGAACGCACCCGCGACACCCGGCAGACCCACCGTCCCCGTTACCAGCGGCGACGGGTTGACTTTGCCCTCGGCCAGCATGTGCAACGTGTCGCGGAACTCGAGCGGCGAATAGCCGAGAACGAACCGCAGCTCGATCTCCTTGTTGATCGCCATCGACGGCCGGATGCGGTCGTCACCCATGCACACGCCGACGACGACAACCCGTGAGAATAACGGCGCGGCGCTGACGATCTGGTCGATGACACCGGGTACGCCGACACACTCGAACACCACCGGCGCCTTCGGCGTCGCGGCGCCAAGACGATCGGCGACACGGAAGACGTGATGCCACGACACCGGGAGCCGCTCGAGCTTGCCCATCGTGTCGAGCAGCAGATCGCCGGCCGCCGTGACCGACGTCAGGTAACCCCGCGAACCCATCGACGACCACGGCGACTCCGCCGCCGGATCGACGACGACATCCGCGCCGCACCGCGTCGCCAGCGCCCGCCGCCCGGCGGAGAAGTCGCTCGCGATCACCGTCCGCACGCCGCGCGCCTTCAGCATCAGGATCACCGCGAGACCGATCGGCCCGCAGCCGATGACGATCGCGGCGCGGTTTTTCTTCACCTCGCCCCGGCGTACGGCGTGCCAGCCGATCGCCATCGGCTCGGTCAGCGCTGCTATCGGCGGCGCGAGCCCGTTGGGCACCGGCAGGGTCAGGGTCTCCTCGACGACGATCTGCTCGGCATAGGCACCCGGCGCGCCGGTCGCGAGGCCGATCGGATGCACGCCGTCCGGCCGGCGGAGCAGCGGCAGCGCGACTGCGAGCTGGCCGGACCGGATCGTCTTGCGGGCGCCCGGCCCGTGGTCGACGACCTCGCCGCAGAACTCATGCCCGAGCACGACGCTGTCGCCCCCGCGCATGAACCCGTCGTAGCCGGTCTCCACCAGCACGTCGGCGAGCTCGTCACTGCTGTGCCGGGCGTGCAGGTCGGAGCCGCAGATGCCGCAGCGGCGTACGGCGAGAAGCACCTGGCCCGGCCCCGGTTCGGGGTCCGGCAGGTCGGCGACGGCGAGGTTCTTCTGGTGGCAGACGACGGCCTTCACGCCCTCACCCTGGCACGGCGCTAGGAGAAGCGGCCGAGTGCGCCTAGACTGAGGCCGTCCCGAGGGACGCGGCCGCACATCGGCAATACGCCGCGAGCCAACGAGGTCGCAGCGATCAGCGCGACAGCAGTGGCCGCGCATCGTCAGCCGCCGCCCTTCGGTCGGTTCGTTGCTACGACGGCGCTACGGCGAAGCAACGAGTCGGGCCGCGCGTAGTGCGTGGTCCACGGGGACGGCGAGAGCCGTGATGCAGGGGCGAGTGCCTCTGCGAGCAGAGAAGGAGCCAGGTGCCCCCTCCAGCCCGGCGTCGTACCCGCGGTGGCCAAGCCGTGCCGCCGCGCGACGGCCAGCCACGCCAGGGCGGCGGAGCCAACGGCCAGCAGCGGCAGGCCAGTGGAGCCAACGGCCAGCAGCGCCAGGGCGGCGGCGGCAACCAGCGCCGCCAGCAGGACCGGCGACCGCAGCGTCCCCAAGACGGCGGCGTCGTCGCAGTGCTCGCCCGCGCGCACCGCGGGGTCGATTCAGCGGTACAGCGCAGTCGCGTGACCCCGTCGACGCGAGCGACGTTCCAGGCCGTTGCGATCCTGCTGCGCGAGTGGCGCGAGCAGGTCAAGACCGACGACATGATCGAGTCGAAGCGGACCGCGGAACTGCGGCGCATCGAGGGTTTGGCGACG
>JAFAQI010000271.1 GCA_019246495.1 Frankiales bacterium
ACGACTTTGCCATGGGGCTGCTCAGCGCTCTGGCACAGCGAGGTGTCGTCGTGCCGGACGACGTCGCGGTGATGGGCGTCGACGACGTGCCTCTGGCGGCCGCGTTCACACCGCCGCTCACGACCATCGCGGCCGACTTCACCGAGCTGGCCGGCGCACTCGCCGAAACCGTGGCGGCGGTCGTCCGGCAAGGCGAGACCTCGCTACTGCCGCTGCCGCTTCCGCAGCACAGCGTCGTCGTACGCCGATCCGCCTGAGCTGTCTCGCCGGTAGGGTGACGCAGGTCACGTTGCGGGTGCTTGCTGGCCGCTTGCAATAGTTAGCAGCAGGCCCTAGCGTCTGCTCATGGCCCGGCTGGACGTCCGCAACCTCGGCGACTTCATTCGCGAGCAGCGCACGTCTGCCCAGGTGTCGTTGCGCCAGCTGGCCAAGGCCGCGGGCGTCTCGAACCCCTACCTCAGCCAGATCGAGCGGGGCCTGCGGAAGCCGAGCGCGGAGATCCTCCAGCAGATCGCCAAGGCGCTGCGCATCTCCGCGGAAGCGCTCTATGTGCAGGCCGGGATCCTCGACGAGCGGTACGCCGACAGCGACGTGCCCAACGCCGTCCTCGGCGACACGTTCATCACGGAGCGGCAGAAGCAGGTGCTGCTCGAGATCTACGACTCGTTCCGCAAGGAGAACGACGACCAGACTGCCGCGACCGGCGAGGCGGGGACCGATTCCGCCGTACCGGCCGACGGGCAACCCACGGCCTCGGCCGACATCGACGCCGCCGCCAACTGAGCGCGCGGCCCACAACAGGAGGAACCGAACCACATGCCAAGCCGCCCCACCCTCGCCAACCTGCCGGCCGTCGAGGCCAAGCCGATCCTCGCCTACGTCGGCGCCGGCAACGTCGCCCTCGAGCGCATCCGCACCCGGGTGACCGAGTTCCCGGCTCGCGTCAGCGCGCTGCCGCAGGTCGCCGCGACGCTCCCCGCGCAGCTTCGTACGGCGCAGAGCACCGTCCAGGAGCAGGTCAAGTCGCTCCCGACGCTGGCCCAGTCGCTGCCGACGCTCGCGCAGACGCTCCCGACGCAGGCCAAGGAGCTCCCGACTGAGATTCGCAAGCAGGCCAACGAGTTCTCGGCCCGCGCCGAGAAGCTCTACGCCGAGCTCGTCGCGCGCGGCGAGAAGGTCGTTGCCGAGCTGCGCGGTGAGAAGGCGACTGCTGCGAAGCCGTCGACCACGCCGACCAAGCCCGTCGTGAAGAAGCCGGCCGCCGCTGCCAAGCCGGTCGCCAAGAAGGTTGCGACCAAGCCGGCCGCGACCGCTCCGTCCGCGCCGAGCACGACGACGTCGACCGCTCCGGTTGCGACCACGACGACGAGCACCCCGAGCGTCAACGGCCAGTCGACGCTGGACGGCACCGCCAGCTGAACCCGCCGCCTCCCGAACTTTGGCGGGAGATCCGGACACCACGAGCGTGACGTGTCCGAATCAAGCGCCAAAGTTCGGCGGTAGCGGTGAAACGTCGCCCGCTGTCTCGCCTCGCCCCCGCGAGACAGCGGGCGTCTCCATGTCCGGGTCACCCTTCGCAATTGCGGATTCCCTGACCTAGAAGGCGGAGAATCCGCAATTGCTTTGTCGGCTAGTGGCTGAACAGGCTGCGGACGATCGTCACGGCACCTGGCCCGATCGTCACGACGAACATCGCCGGGAAGATGCCGAGCACGACCGGGAACAGGATCTTCACCGGCGTCTTCGCCGCCTGCTCACGCGCGCGCTGCCGGCGGAGCAGTCGCACCTGACCGGCCTGCACCCGCAAGACGTCACCGACCGACATGCCGAGCTCGTCGGCTTGCAGCAACGCAATGACAAAGGCCGACAGCTCGCGGACGTCGGTGCGCGACCGCAACAGCTCGAGCGCCTGACGGCGGTCGACGCCGAGCTCGATCTCCGCGAGCATCCGCCGCAGCTCGTCACCGAGCGGCCCGTCGAGCCGTTCCGTCACGACACTCAGCGCCTGCTCCAGGCCGAGCCCGGCCTCGACGGTGATCGCGAGAAGGTCGAGCGCGTCCGGCAGAGCTCGCGCGATCTGCGTCTGCCGGCTGCGCGCCTTGCTGTCGAGCAGCACGTCGGGGACGAACGACGCCAGCACCGCAAGCACCGGCGCAGCAAGCAGCACGGGGATGCGATGCGGATGCACGAGGACGCCGAGACCGGCGCCCGCAACAGCTGCAATCGCCTTGCGTACCAAGATGTTCTCGACCGTCACGCGCGACTCGAGGCCGGCATAGACGATCCGCCGGCCGATCAGGTCGAGCCGGGCGGCGGGCGACAGTGCACGCATCAGCCGCGCGGCTTGGTCGAGCAGCGGCTCGAGCGCGCGGTGCACGACGCCGCCGTGCACGACCGCAGGTTCGCCGACCTCGAGTGCAGCGGCGTTGGCCGTCGCGACGATCGACCGGCTCGCATAGATGCCGGCGCTCGCAACGCCCAGACCGACGGCGACGAAGACGACTGCAAGTGCGATCACGTCACACCTCCACGCGCACGATGCGGCGCATCCAGGCGAAGCCACAGAGCATGAGGAAGCCCGCGATCACCAGCAGCGTGATGCCGAGCGGGTCGGTGTAGAGCGGGCGCAGGTAATGCGGGTTGGCCACGAGCAGGAACCCGGCCAGACCGAACGGCAGCCCGCCCAGGATGTACGCCGACAACCGGCCCTCGGCCGTCAGCGCGACCAGTTCGCGCTTCACCTCCGAGCGCTCGCGCATCGTCCGCGCGACGATGCGCAGAATCTCCGCGAGCTTGCCGCCGGTGCGCTGCTGCACGGTGATCGCCGTGACGGTCCAGTCGAGGTCGCGCGAACCGATGCGGTCCGCCGCCTCGAGCATCGCCTCCGGCAGCGTCGCGCCCATGCGCGTCGCCGTCAGCACGCGACCGAACTCCGCAGCCGCCGGCTCGTCCGCCTCGTCGACGACGAGCTGCAGCGCGTGCGCGACGCTCGCGCCGGACTCGAGACTTGCGGCCACGAGGTCGAGCACGTCGGGGAACTGCTCTTCGAACGCGTCGCGGCGCTTGTTCACCGACCGCAGCACGAGCAGGTAGGGCGTGGCCAGGCCGATCGCGCCGAACACGAAGAGCCCCACCGCGCCCATCAGCACGAGCCCGACGACGCCGCACAGCGCCGCGGTCACGGCACTCACGACCGCGAACTCCCCGGGCGACAACGTCCAGTCGCTGCGGTCGAGAGCGTGCGCCAGCCGGTGCAGCACACTCGCCTGTCCAAGTGCGCGCTCGGCGACGAGACCCGAGCGCGCGAGCAGCGAGCTCGTCCGGTCGGCGTCCTCGGCGCGCGCGGGCGTCAGTGACTGCATCTCGAGCACCGCACGCAGGTCGCGCACGCGACGGTTGTTCGCATACTCGCGACCGACGACCGCGATGACGATGCCGACGCCGACGAGGAGGGCGCCCACGACGACGATCATCGCCGTCCCCTCCTCGCCGACGCGGCACGCGACGACGCTCCCGCAGAGGCACGGAAGGTCGACGTCGGGACGGCAGCGCCGTACTGCGCCAGTCGCTCGGCGCAACGCGGACGCAGCCCGGTGGCACGCAGCGGGCCGTTGCCGGACCGCGTGAAGATCTCCTGCAACGTGATCGTGTCGCCCTCGCGCCCCTGCACCTCGGCGACCGAGCCGACGACACGCGAGCCGTCGACGCGGCGGTCGAGCTGGATGACGAGGTCGAGCGCGCTGGAGACCTGTTCCCGTACGGCGCGAAGCGGCAGGTCGACACCGCTCATCAGCACCATCGTTTCGAGGCGCAGCAACGCATCGCGCGGGCTGTTGGCGTGGATCGTCGTGAGCGATCCTTCGTGGCCGGTGTTCATCGCCTGCAACATGTCGATCGCCTCGCCGCCACGCACCTCACCGACGACGATGCGGTCGGG
>JAFAQI010000378.1 GCA_019246495.1 Frankiales bacterium
TCAGGTCGCTACCGCACTGTCTCGATCAGGTCGCTACCGCACTGTCTCGGTCAGGTCGCTACCGCTCCGGGCCCGAGCAACGCCTTCAGGTCGGCCATCAGCGAGTTGCTCGGGTTGACCCGCAGCCGGTCGTCCAGCCGCAGCATCGTCAGCTTCTCCCCCGCCTGCAGCTGCAGCCGGACCTCCGTCGTGCCGGGATGGGTCGCGAGAACCTCGCGCAACCGTTCGACGACCGGCGGCGTGCAGCGTGGCGCCGGGAGCGTGATGGTCACCGGCCCCCGCGGCGCCTCCGACACGTCCGGCACCTGGACGTCCATCGCGATCAGTCGCGGCACGTCCTCCTGCTTGTCGAGCTTGCCGCGGATCAGCAGCACCGCGTCCTCGGCGAGATGGATGCCGCAGAGCTGGTAGGCCGCCGGGAAGAACATGACCTCGACCGCACCTTCGAGGTCCTCGAGCGTCGCGACGGCCCAGGCGTTGCCGGTCTTGGTCACCTTGCGGGTGACCGAGGACAGGATGCCGCCGACGGTCAGGATCGTGCCATCGGTGCGGTCCTCCTCGGCGAGTGCGGAGATCGGGCAGTCGACGGCCGACGCGAGGACGTGCTCGATGCCGAACAGCGGGTGGTCCGAGACATAGAGCCCGAGCATCTCCCGCTCATAGGCGAGCAGCGTCGGCTTGTCCCACTCGCCCACCGGGATCACCAGATCGAGGCCGAACCCCGGCGCCGCCTCCGCGTCCGATTCCGACGCCGGCTCCTCGCCGGTGCTGAACAGGTCGAACTGGCCGACGGCCTCCGCGCGCTTGGTGTCCATGCACGCGTCGACCGCGTCGGCGTGCACGCGCAGCAGCCCCTGCCGGGTGTGGCCGAGCGAGTCGAATGCACCGGCCTTGATCAGCGACTCGATGACCTTCTTGTTGCAAGCGACGGGCTCGACCTTCTTGAGGAAGTCGCTGAAGTCGGCGTAGACGCCCTTGGACCGTCGCGTCGCGATGATCGAGCCGACGACGTTCTCGCCGACGTTGCGGATCGCGGTGAGTCCGAACCTGACGTCGGTGCCGACCGGGGTGAAGTTGGCGTCCGAGAAGTTGACGTCGGGCGGCAGCACCTTGATGCCCATGCGCCGGCACTCGTGCAGATAGAGCGCGGACTTGTCCTTGTCGTCGCGCGTCGACGTGAGCAGCGCCGCCATGTACTCAGCCGGATAGTTCGCCTTGAGGAACGCGGTCCAGTAGGAGACGAGTCCGTAGCCGGCGGTGTGCGCGCGGTTGAACGCGTAGTCCGCGAACGGCACGAGCACTTCCCACAGCTTCGCGATCGCGGCGTCGCCGTAACCGCGCTCGCGCATGCCGGCCGCGAAGCCGTCGTACTCCTTGTCGAGGATCTCCTTCTTCTTCTTGCCCATCGCGCGGCGCAGCAGGTCGGCCTGACCGAGGCTGTAGCCCGCGACCTTCTGCGCGACCGCCATGACCTGTTCCTGGTAGACGATCACGCCGTAGGTGTCATCGAGGATCTCGCGCAGCGGCTCCTCGAGCTCGGGATGGATCGGCTCGATCTGCTGCCGGCCCTGCTTGCGTTCGACGTACTGGATATGTGCGCCCACACCCATCGGGCCGGGACGGTAGAGCGCACTGACGGCGGAGATGTGCTCGAACTCCGTCGGCTGCATCGACCGCAGCAACGCGCGCATCGGCCCGCCCTCGAGCTGGAAGATGCCGAGGGTGTCGCCCCGAGCCAGCAGCTCGTACGTCGCGCGGTCGTCGAGCGGCAACGACTCGAGGACGACCTTCTCGCCGCGGTTGGCTTCGATGTTGGCGAGGCAGTCGTCGAGCACGGTGAGGTTCCGCAGCCCGAGGAAGTCCATCTTGAGCAGCCCGAGCGACTCGCAGGCGCCCATGTCGAACTGCGTGATGACCGCGCCGTCCTGCTCGCGTCGCATGATCGGGATGACGTCGAGCAAAGGCTCGCGCGACAGGATGACACCCGCCGCGTGCACGCCCCACTGCCGCTTCAGCCCCTCGAGGTCACGCGCGGTGTCGACGACCTTCTTGACGTCCGGGTCGGTGTCATAGAGCGCGCGGAACTCCGCCGCTTCGGCGTAACGCGGGTGCTGCTGGTCGAAGACACCCGCGAGCGGCATGTCCTTGCCCATCACCGGCGGCGGCATGACCTTGGTGATGCGGTCACCCATCGCGAACGGATGGCCGAGCACCCGCGCGGAGTCCTTCACCGCCTGCTTCGCCTTGATCGTGCCGTAGGTGATGATCTGCGCGACCCGCTCCTCGCCGTAGCGCTGCGTCGCGTAGCGGATCATGTCGCCACGGCGGCGCTCGTCGAAGTCGAGGTCGATGTCGGGCATCGAGATGCGCTCGGGGTTGAGGAAGCGCTCGAACACGAGCTTGTGCTCGATCGGGTCGAGCTCGGTGATGCCGAGCGCATACGCGACCATCGATCCCGCCGCCGAGCCGCGGCCAGGCCCGACGCGGATCCCGTTCTCCCGCGCATGCCGGCACAGGTCGGCGACGACGAGGAAGTAGCCGGGGAAGCCCATCTGCACCATGACGCCGAGCTCGTAGTCGGCCTGGGTCTGCCGGTCGGCAGGTACGCCGCTGGGATAGCGCCGGGCGAGGCCGCGCGCGACCTCCTTGCGCAGCCACGACTCCTCGGTCTCGCCGTCCGGCACCGGGAACTGCGGCAGCAGGTCGGCGTGCGCGAACTCGACATGGCAGCGTTCGGCGATCGCGAGCGTGTTGTCGCACGCGACCGGCAGCTCGTGCCACAGCCGCCGCATCTCCTCCGCGGACTTGAGGTAGAAGTCGCGCGCGTCGAAGCGGAAGCGGTTCGGATCGGCCATCGTCTTGCCGGACTGCACGCACAGCAGGACCTCGTGCGCGTCGGCGTCCTTCGCAAACGTGTAGTGCAGGTCGTTGGTCGCGACCAGAGGAATCGACAGCTCACCGGCGAGCTGCTTCAGCCCTTGATGCACCCGGCGCTCGATGTCGAGACCGTGGTCCATCAGCTCGCAGAAGAAGCTGTCCCGGCCGAAGATCTCCTGCAGTTCGCCGGCGACCCGCTTCGCGCCGTCGTAGTCACCCATCCGCAGCCGCGTCTGGATCTCACCGGAGGGGCAGCCGGTCGTCGCGATCAACCCGGTCGCGTACCGCTCGATCAGCTCGCGGTCGATGCGCGGCTTGTAGAAGTAGCCCTCCAGGCTCGCGAGCGACGACAGCCGGAACAGGTTGTGCATGCCGGCGGTCGTCTCGGCGAGCACGGTCATGTGCGTGAACGCGCCGCCGCCCGAGACGTCGTCCTCGCCGCCCTCCGCCCACCGGACGCGCGTCCGGTCCGAACGGTGCGTGCCGGGCGTGACGTAGAACTCGCTGCCGATGATCGGCTTGACGCCCGTGCCCTGGGCTTGCTTCCAGAAGTCGTAGGCACCGAACACGTTGCCGTGGTCGGTCATCGCGAGCGCGGGCATTCCCATCCGCGCGGACTCCGCGAACAGGTCCTTGACCCGGGCCGCGCCGTCGAGCATCGAGTACTCGGTGTGCACGTGCAGGTGCACGAACGAGTCACTCATCACTGCCTCTTCCGGCCGGGTGGGTCAGGAGCGTCCGAGCCGGGGGAAGGCGGCCGACGTACCCGTTCTGTCTAACACCTCGGGCCGACGCTCGTCGGCGTGTCGTCATCGGTGTGTCGGAGCAGCCAGGCCAC
>JAFAQI010000301.1 GCA_019246495.1 Frankiales bacterium
ATCGCGCAGATCCCGGCTGTGCGCGTCGTGGCGCGGATGCGTCGGGCACACGCTTTCGCAGCAGCGAGCGCCCTCTTTGCAGTTGCCCTGCTCGCCGTCTTGCCGGCGAGGCTGGTTCACTCGGAGCTCGCGGCGACCGGCGTTCTCACCGGAGTCGCGATCGTCCTTGCCTGCGGCGAGATCGCGCACACCCTCGTTCTGGGACCCGTGGTTGCGGACATGGCTCCGGAGCATCTACTCGGCCGCTATCTCGCTCTGTACACGCTGACGTTCACCGGCTCCCTCGCCCTCGGCCCCGCGATCGGGGGCGCTCTCCTCCAGAACTCGCCGGACGCGATCTGGTGGGGCGGCGCGGTTGCCGCGCTGCTGGCGGGAGCAGTCTTGCTCGGACTCGGTGACCGCATCCCCGACCCGCTTCATCGTCCGGAAGCACCGTCGGCTCTCGCGGCGGCGGCGGAGCCCGCATGAGCGCCGCCCAGTTCGCCCGGTGCGCGGTGTATATACCGGCGTAGGACGACGGCGGGTGCGGAAGGAGCGCGCGATGACTGAAACCGATCTGCTCCCGCGTGCGCGCGCAGGCGATGGCGAGGCCTTCCGCGAGCTGATCCAGCCCCACCGGCGCGAGCTCCAGGTGCACTGCTACCGGATGCTGGGGTCTCTGGCCGACGCCGAGGACACCGTCCAGGAGACGTTGCTCGCCGCGTGGCGGAGTATCGGCGGCTTCACGGAGGAGCGCGCTTCGCTACGCACCTGGCTGTACGCGATCGCGACCAACCGGTGCCTCAACGCCCGCCGCGCGGCGAGCCGACGCCCGGTCAGGGAGTGGGACATGTCGCAGTTCGAGCCGCCTGTCCAGACGCCGCGCGACGAGCCCGTCTGGCTGCAGCCGTTTCCGGATGCGCTCCTTGATGGCGCCGAAGGCCCACCTACTGGGCCAGAGGCTCGCTACGAGCAGACCGAGGCGATCTCGCTGGCCTTCGTCACAGCTCTGCAGCTGCTCCCGCCCCGCCAGCTGGCTGTGCTCATCCTGCGCGACGTACTCGGATTCCACGCGAGTGAGGTCGCCGGCATGCTCGAGGTGACGGTCGATTCAGTCAACAGTGCGCTCAAGCGCGCTCGGGCCAGCCTGCAACGCCGGCAGCAGTCGGCGGGCGGCCACGAATCCCCGCCGACCGCGGGTTCGCCCGAGGAGGACCAGATCGTGGCGGCGTTCGCGCGCGCCTGGGAATCGGCCGATGTCGACGGACTCGTCGCGCTGCTGACGGACGACGTGTTCATCGCGATGCCGCCTGAGCCGTTCGGCTACGAGGGCCGCGAGCTCGTGGCCCGCTACTGTGCCCGTCAGTTCGGTGCGGGTCGCCGCTTCGATCTCGTCCCAACCCGAGCGAACGGGCAGCCGGCGTTCGGCGCTTACGTGCGCGGCCCGGACGGCGGCCGCCACGCCACCAGCTTGTACGTGCTGACCCTCGCAGGCGACCAGGTCTGCGGCATGACCCGTTTCGAAGCCAGCGTGCTGCCGTGGTTCGGGCTACCACGATCGCTACCGACGCGCTAGCCATCACCCCTCGCCACGGAGCCGCCCAGTTCGCGTCGTGGCCGGTGTATCTACAGCGTGTTCACTCCTACGGCGATCGCAGGCGAACTCGCCCGCGACCGGCACCGAGAATTCATCGGCCGAGCTGACCCTTACCGGCTGAGCTGCAGTCCGAGTCGCCGATCGGCGACTTCGCGTTGGCCCCGTCTGCGGGCCTCGCTGGGGCGGTTCGTTCACCGTTCGCACATGAAGGCTGTTGCGCAGTGATGAGGCGCCCATCGCTCGCGAGAGCGTGGCGAACGGACCTGCCCCGGGTCGTGCTGACGTTGCAGGCTGGGAACGCCTTCAGCTGGTTCGGCTACGGGCTGGTCCTGCCGTTCGAGATCATCTACCTGCACCAGTTCCGCGGATTCTCGACGGCGACTGCCGGATTGGTGCTGGGCGCGATCCTCGGCTCGGGAACAGTCGTGACGCTTCCCTCCGGAGTTCTGCTCGATCGCTTCCGCGCGAAGCCGATCCTTATAGCCGCTGTTCTCGCGAGCGCGGTCGGCTACGCCGGACTCGCTTTCGTCACACGTCCGTGGCAGGCCTTCGCGTGGGCGGTCGTCGGCGGCGCCGGCGTCGGGGTGACGCGCACGGCGAACCAGACGCTGCTCATCACTCTGATCACGCCGGAGCAACGGGTCGCATCGTTCGCGCTCGGGCGAGCGGCGCAAAATCTCGGTCTCAGTGTCGGGGCGGCAGTCGCCGGCTTGGTGTTGTCCGCGGCGCAGAACCTGCGCTCGTTCCAGGGGCTCTACCTGTTCGACGCGATCACCTACGTCGCGCTCGCGCTCGTTGTCCTCGCGGTCGTGCCAAATCCACCTGCCGCCGAGACGAGCTCCGAAGCCGGCCGGGAGGGGTTCCGGGCCGTCTTCCGGGACCGGCGGTTCGTCGTTCTCGCGACCGTGAACCTGATCCTGCTCATCGTGGGATATGCACTGTTCGCGAACATCTTGGCGCCGTACGTGAAGACTCACGCCCACGTCGGCCCTGGCGCGATCGGGGTCATGTTCGTCGTCAACACGTTCTTCGTGGCAGTGGCGCAGGTGCCCATCTCACGGTTGTTCGAGCGTTTCCGGCGAGCCTGGACGTTCGCCGCGGCCAGCGGGCTGTTCGCCGTTGCGCTGCTCGGCGTCCTGCCGGTGACGCTGATCCATTCCGAGATCGGTGCGACTGTGCTGCTGTGCGCCGTCGCGACCGTGTTCGCGATCGGCGAGTGCGTCCACTCCGTCGTACACGGGCCGGCCATCGTCGACCTCGCCCCGCCGCATCTACTCGGCCGCTACATCTCGGTCCTCGCCCTGACGGTAACCGGCGGCTTCGCTATCGGACCGGCCATCGGTGGCGCAGTGCTCGCGTACTCACCCGATGCCGTGTGGTGGGGCGGCGCCCTCGTCGCGACCGCGATCGGCGCGGGCTTCCTCCTCGTCGGTGACCGCATCCCCGACGCGCCGCAGGCGGCGGCCGAGCAACCGCCCGTCAACCGGCAACGAGCCGACGTCTACCGGCGCAGGTGAATCTGCGCTAGTAGCGATAGTCGGCGTCAGGAACTTGTCAAGGTTTCGGCCGACGTCGTCAGGCCGGCGTCAGGACGTTTGGAGTGCGGGCAACGCGACCCTTCACTTGGTCGTGGCGGCAATCAGCCGCTGCGAAAGAGGGGGACGCGGCATGCGTGACGTCATCTTCATCGTGATCACGATCGCGGCCTTCCTCGTGCTGGCACTGATTGCGCACGGGGCGGAGAAACTGTGAGCGCCGAAAATCTGATCGGCCTGATCCTGTCGATCGGCGTTGCCGCGTACCTGATCGTCGCGTTGCTGTTCCCGGAGAAGTTCTGATGTCGACGTACGCCGCTGGGGCAATCTTCGTCGCCGTGCTCATCGCCGGGCTGGCTGTGTCGTACGTGCCGCTCGGCGACTACATGGCTCGGGTGTACGTCGGGCACAAGCATGTGCGGATCGAGCGGTGGATCTACAAAGTCAGCGGCATCAATCCTGACGTGGAGCAGCAATGGGGCACCTACCTGCGCAGCGTGCTCGCGTTCTCCGCGGTGTCCGTGCTGTTCCTGTACGGAATGTTGCGGCTGCAAGGCCACCTGCCGTACAGCCTGGGCATGAAGGGCATGGAGCAAGGGCAGGCGTTCAACACCGCCGCCAGCTTCACCACGAACACCAACTGGCAGTCCTACTCCGGCGAATCGGCCCTGGGCTACACCGCGCAGGCGGTCGGGCTCGCCGTTCAGAACTTCGTCTCGGCCGCCGTCGGGATCGCGGTCGCCGTCGCGCTGGTGCGCGGGTTCGCCCGGAGCAAGACTGATCAGCTGGGCAACTTCTGGGTCGACCTCGTGCGCACCTGCGTGCGGATCCTGCTGCCGATGTCCGTCGCCGCCGCCGTCGTGCTGATCGCGGGCGGGGCGATCCAGAACTGGCACCACCTGACCGGTGCGCACACGCTGACCGGCGGCACCCAGTGGATCACCGGCGGTCCGGTCGCCAGCC
>JAFAQI010000315.1 GCA_019246495.1 Frankiales bacterium
GGTTCACGAAGATCGCCGTTCGGCACGCGAAAAGTCTCGCATGCTCGTGCGTTCGTGATCACTCGGGGCACGACCATGGTTACCCGGGACGATGGTGGGGCAGGTGGCCCGGGCGATGACGGATAACGACGAAGCGAAAAGCCGCTCGGACCGGCCCGGTGTGGGCTCCGATCCGACCCGTGACGCAACCGTCGCAGAGGTCGAGGTCGAGGAGACCTTCCTTGACGTGATCGATGAGGGCCGGCGGCGGTTGTCCCGTCGTACGGTCCCTCTCCTTGCCACGGGTGCGGTGGGTGGAGTGGATGTCGGGACCGGCGTCCTGGGCCTGCTGCTCGTCGAGTCGATGACTGACAACCCGCTGCTCGGCGGGCTTGCGTTCTCGATCGGCTTCATCGCGTTGACGCTGGCGCGAAGTGAGCTGTTCACCGAGGACTTCCTCATCCCGGTGTCGACGGTGATCGCGCGTCAGGCCCGGCTCCGGATGTTGGCGCGGTTGTGGATCGGGACGCTCGCGGCCAACCTTGCGGGCGGATGGCTGTTCACCTGGTTCGTGATGCGTGGATATCCAAGCCTCGACGCGACGGCGATCAAGAGCGGTGCGTTCTACGTCAACCTGCACTTCGGGCTGCGCGCCTTCAGCCTGGCGGTGATCGGTGGAGCGGTCATCACGCTGATGACGTGGATGCAGCACGGCACCAAGTCGACAGGTACTCGAATCATCCCGGCGATCACCGCGGCGTTCCTGCTGGCCGCCGGCAAGTTGAACCACGCGATCGTCAACTCGCTGCTGATGTTCGCGGCGCTGCACACGGGTCACGCGCCGTTCGGTTATCTGGACTGGGCCAAAACGGCCGGCTTCGCCGCACTCGGCAACATCGTCGGTGGCGTCGGACTCGTGACGGCGCTACGCGTCTTGCAGGTGCCGCACAAGGTTGCCGAGGAGCGCGCGAACCCGGCCGTCGGCGTACCCATCTCCGACCATCGCCGCGTCGACACACCGGGCGACTGACCGGGTCGTCATACAAAGCACGCGACGCCGACGTCGGCTGTCCGGTTCAGGCGGCGGGTGGGTCGCCGCGGCTGCACTGTCTCGTGTGTTGTGGGTGGCGGGGGTCGGTGGGCGGGACGAAAGGTCGTTTGCCGGTGCCGGCGGTGAGTGCCCAGTTGCTGTGGGTTTTGAGGTCGTGGTGGTGGTCGCAGAGCCGGTCGAGTAGGTCGAGCATGGTGACCTTGGTGCGTGACCACGGGTCGCGGTGGTCGATTTCGAGTCGGGCGGTCTGGGTGCACCCGTCCGCGGCGCAGCACGGGTTGAGCCATTCGAGGGCGCTGGCTTGGTAGCTGAGCGCTTTGCGGCCGAGGTGGGCGACGCCGCAGACCTGACGGCCGCGGGTGACGATTGCTGCGAGGAACGGGTCGCCGGTGGCCATGAGATCTCTGGCGGCGGTGACGCTGATCGGTCCGTAGCCGGCGATCTCGCAGACCTCACCGTCGATCGGGTAGCCGCGCAGCAGGGTGTCGAAGTCGACGCGGACGAGCATCTTGACCCGTGGCGCGCAGCGGTGCGGCGGGCGCGCAGAGTTCGCCGCATCGCCACCGTTGCCGTCGCGGCCGGCGCGCACCGTGGCAGTCAGCGCGTCGACGTCGAGCGCGTCCGGCCGCACGTGTTCCCCGCGTTCCCGGGCCTGGGTGAACAGGGCTTCGCGGGCGGGGGCGATGTCGGTGACGATCCCGGCGATGACCTCGGGGGTGTCCTCGACGTGCAGGACACCGACACCGGCTGGGGTGGTCCAGTGCCGCAGTGAGCGGTCGGCGTGGATGCGTTGCCGGCGCGTCTCGGCGTCGCGGTCGCGGGAGGCGAGCGCGCGGGCGCAGTCCTCGCGCAGCTGCGGCACAGTCGTTTCCTTCGCGCGTTCCATCAGCTGCCCGACGAGGTCGGGCGCGACAGCACCGACCTGGGCGACCGCGGCGGTCTGCTGCGGGGACAGCTCACCGCGCGACGCGGCCTGGGCGAGCTCGGGCAGCTGCGCCAGCTGCTGCCCGGTCTGCAACGTCTCGCGGGCCTGCCCGACGGTGACCCCGGTGGTGCGGGCGAGCTCGTGCGCTGGCGACCGGTCCCCGGCTTCGCGCCACGATCCGGACTGGGCGGTGCGGGCGGCGCACTTCGCTTTCAGCGCGGCCGCGGCGCGTTCCATCCGCACCGCCTGCTCTTGCACCAGCCGGGCCTGGGTGACGGTGACCGCATCCGCGTCGAACGTGGCGGCGTAGTCGGTCACCTCGTCCGCAATTCCGGTGATCGAACGCATGTTCGAGTACTACCGAGCGGGCTGACACTAATCAAGCCGGAATCCCTTTATCCACAACGAATTCCGCGCAGGGCGAACATCGCGGTCGGCGGACGTGATCGGCTTGGGTTCGGTTGCGTCACGATCGGGTTGCGATCTCCGGGGATGTCGTCGGGCGCGCTTACGATCCGGCGTAGGAGGCGTCCATGCCCTACGAGCGCTGGATCTGCGGGACGGACCGCGGGCAGGCGGCAGCGGCCGCACAGGTCGCGCACGCCCCGGACTTCGTCCGCCATGACCGCGGGCCAGAGGACGACCACTGGGCGCGCGTTCTCGGCGCGGTCTGCACTCGTTGCGCGGCACTCATCGAGCCCGAGGAGTTCGTCCGCCGTCAGGCCGACGGGGAGTGGGTCCACGAGCAGTGCCCGATGCCCCGCCACATCTTCATCGAGTGGTGAGCGTCAGCCCTTCTGCTTGATCCAGCTCATCAGGCCGCGGAGCCGGCCGCCGACCTCCTCGATCGGATGCTGCGCGCCCTCGTCGCGGTACTTCGCGAACTGCGGACGGCCGGCGTCGTCCTCGGCCACCCACACCTTCGCGAACGTGCCGTCCTGAATCTCGCCGAGAATTCGCTTCATCTCCTGCTTCGTGGCCTCGGTGACGACGCGCGGCCCGCGCGTGTAGTCGCCGTACTCCGCGGTGTCGGAGATCGACCAGCGCATCTTCGCGAGCCCGCCCTCATACATCAGGTCGACGATGAGCTTCAGCTCGTGCAGACACTCGAAGTAGGCAACCTCCGGCTGGTACCCCGCCTCGACGAGCGTCTCGAAACCGGCCTGGACAAGCGCCGTCGCGCCGCCACACAGCACCGCTTGCTCGCCGAAGAGGTCGGTCTCGGTCTCCTCGGTGAAGGTCGTCCGCAACGCGCCGGCACGCGTTCCGCCGATGCCCTTGGCGTAGGACAGCGCGAGAGCGAGGGCGTTGCCGCTCGCGTCCTGCTCGACCGCGACGAGACACGGAACGCCGCGGCCGTCGACGTACTGCCGCCGGACCAGATGACCCGGACCCTTCGGGGCGACCATCGCGACGTCGACGTTGGCCGGCGGCGTGATGTAGCCGAAGCGGATGTTGAAGCCGTGCGCGAAGAACAGCGCGTCGCCCTCGGAGAGGTTGGGCTCGATCGCTTCGGCGTAGAGCCCGCGCTGCGCGGTGTCCGGCGCCAGGACCATCACCAGGTCGGCCTCGGCGCACGCATCGAAGGGCGTCAGCACGCGAAGCCCCTCCGCCTCCGCGGCAGCGCGCGACTTGGACCCCTCAGGCAGCCCGATCCGTACGTCGAGTCCGCTGTCACGAAGCGAGAGCGCGTGCGCGTGTCCTTGCGATCCGTAGCCGAGGACGGCGACCTTGCGCCCCTTGACGAGGCCGAGGTCGGCGTCGTCGTCGTAGTAGATCTCCGGGCCGGTGGTGGCGGGCATGACTCAGGCGGTCCTTTCGACGGGGCGCAACGTGTTGCGATCGGTGATGGATCGGGAGCCGCGGCCGACCGCGACCATCCCGGACTGGACGAGCTCCTTGATGCCGAACGGCTCCAGGACGCGGATCAGCGCCTCGAGCTTGTCAGCCGTGCCGGTCGCCTCGACCGTGACCGTGTCGGGGGCGACGTCGACGACCTTGGCGCGGAACAGCTGCACTGTCTCGAGCACGTGCGAGCGGTTCGCGAGATCCGCCTTGACCTTGACGAGCAGCAGCTCGCGCTGCACCGAGGCGGCCGGGTCGAGCTCGACAATCTTGATGACGTTCACGAGCTTGTTCAGCTGCTTCGTCACCTGCTCGAGCGGAAGCTCCTCGACGTTGACAACAATCGTCATTCGCGAGATCTCCGGATGCTCGGTCGGTCCCACCGCGAGCGAGTCGATGTTGAAGCCGCGCCGGGAGAACAGGCTCGCCACCCGGGCGAGCACACCCGGCTTGTTCTCCACGAGAACGGACAGCGTGTGGCGACTCATGAGCTCACCTCCCCCTCGGCGACGACCTCGCCCATCTCGTAGTCGAAGTCCGGAGCGGTGTCTCGAGCCACCTTGATGTCGTCGTTCGACGTTCCGGCGGCCACCATCGGCCACACCATCGCGTCCTTGCCGACGACGAAGTCGACCACGACAGGCGCGTCGTCGATGGACATCGCCTTCTCGATAGTCGCGTCCACGTCCTGCTCGGCCTCGCAACGCAGACCAACGCAACCCATGGCCTCGGCCAGCTTCACGAAGTCCGGCAGGTAGGTGGCGCGTCCGGCCTTCAGGTCCGTGTTGGAGTAGCGCGACTCATAGAACAGCGTCTGCCACTGCCGGACCATGCCGAGCGACCCGTTGTTGATGACGGCGACCTTGATCGGGATGCCCTCGATCGCACACGTCGTGAGCTCTTGGTTGGTCATCTGGAAGCAGCCGTCGCCGTCGATCGCCCACACGAGCGTGTCCGGTCGGCCGACCTTCGCGCCCATCGCGGCGGGCACCGCGAAACCCATCGTGCCGAGGCCGCCGGAGTTAATCCACGTGTAGGGGTTTTCGTAGCTGACGAACTGCGACGCCCACATATGGTGCTGACCGACACCCGCCACATAGATCGCGTCGGGTCCGGCGATGCGGCCGAGCCGCTCGATGACCTGCTGGGGCGCCAACGATCCGTCGGACTC
>JAFAQI010000321.1 GCA_019246495.1 Frankiales bacterium
TTGTAGAGCGGCGGCTGGGCGAGGTAGACGTGGCCGGCCTCGATCAGCGGCTTCATGAACCGGAACAGCAGCGTCAGCAGCAGCGTCCGGATGTGCTGGCCGTCGACGTCCGCGTCCGCCATCAGCACGATCTTGTGGTAGCGCAGCTTGGCGATGTCGAAGTCGTCATGGATGCCGGTGCCGAGCGCAGTGATGAGTGCCTGCACCTCGGTGTTCTGCAGTACGCGGTCGATCCGCGCCTTCTCGACATTGATGATCTTTCCGCGGATCGGAAGGATCGCTTGGTTCATCGGATTGCGGCCACCCTTGGCAGAGCCGCCGGCGCTGTCACCCTCGACGACGTAGATCTCGCACTCTTCGGGATTCGTCGACTGGCAGTCGGCGAGCTTGCCCGGCAGGCCGGCGGACTCCAGCAGACCCTTACGGCCGCGGGCGAGGTCGCGCGCCTTGCGTGCGGCGATGCGCGCTTGCGCGGCCGATGCCGCCTTGGACACGACGATCTTGCCTTCGCGCGGGTTGCGCTCGAACCACGAGCCCAGCCAGTCGTTGCAGGTCTTCTGCACGAACGACTTGGCCTCGGTGTTGCCGAGCTTGGTCTTGGTCTGCCCCTCGAACTGCGGCTGCGCGAGCTTCACCGACACGATCGCCGTGAGGCCCTCGCGGATGTCGTCGCCGGTGAGGTTGTCGTCCTTTTCCTTCAGGATCTTCTGGTCGCGCGCGAACTTGTTGACCACGGACGTGAGCGCCGCACGGAAGCCTTCTTCGTGGGTGCCACCCTCGTGCGTGTTGATCGTGTTGGCGAACGTGTAGACCGACTCGGCGTAGGTCGCGTTCCACTGCATCGCGACCTCGAGCGCCATCCCGTCGCCGTCGCTCGTGAAGTGGATGACCGAGTCGTGCACCGACGTCTTGGTCGCGTTCAGGTGCTTGACGAAGTCCTCGAGCCCGCCCTTGTAGTGGTAGACGACCTCCGTCGGGACCTCGTCCCGCTCGTCCCGCAACGTGATCGACAAGCCGGCGTTGAGGAACGCCATCTCCTGCAGCCGCCGCGACAGCGTCTCGAACGAGTACGACGTGGTCTCGAAGACCGTGTCGTCCGCCCAGAACGTCACCGTCGTGCCGGTCGACTTGGTCGCGGCGCCCTTCTTCAGCGGCGTGAGCGGCTTGCCACCGTCGCCGTAGGTCTGCGTCCACACGAAGCCGTCCCGCTTGATCTCCACCTCGAGCCGGCTGGACAAGGCGTTGACCACCGAGACGCCGACGCCGTGCAGGCCGCCGGACACGGCGTAGGACTTGCCGTCGAACTTGCCGCCGGCGTGCAGCGTGGTCAGGACCACCTCGACCGCGGGGCGCTTCTCGACCGGGTGCCGGTCGACCGGGATGCCGCGGCCGTTGTCGAAGACGCGTACACCGCCGTCGGCGAGCAACGTGCAGATGATCGTGTCGGCGTGGCCGCCGAGCGCCTCATCGACCGCGTTGTCGACAACCTCGTAGACCAAGTGGTGCAGGCCACGCTCACCGGTGGAGCCGATGTACATGCCGGGGCGCTTGCGAACCGCCTCGAGACCCTCGAGCACGGTGATGTTGCTAGCGTCGTACTTCGACACGGGTCTCCCAAGGGGTCAGACCGCCCTACGGCACGCTGAGCCGCATCGCAGGCGGGGATGTGCTGTCGAGTCTACTGGGAAACGACGTCAGAACTGGGCTATGCGGCCACCTGTGGACCCGCGTGGCGCATCAACAGCACCGCGCCAATGTCCCCCCACGCGGGGAGAGGCCGCAAACGGGCCTGGGCTGCGCCTGGCGAGAGTCATCCGTAGGTGTCCCTGGGCCCCCGCCCGGTGACCCGCAACGGGCCGTGTCGCCAGTCGGGGGCCGTCGGTCCCTGCACCCGGATCTTGGTGACGACGTCCGGGCCCAGCTCCTCAGCCAGGCGCTTGAGCAGCTGTGGGGCGAGGAGCCGGACCTGGGTCGCCCAGGCGGTCGACTCGGCGATGCACACGAGCTCCCCGTCGGCGAGCTTGGTAGGACGGCAGTGCGCCGCGATGTCGGGACCGACGATGCGGCCCCACCGCCCCTCGACGCCGGCAGCTTTCAGCGTGCTGTCCCACTTGCGGTCACGGACGAGATCGGTCACGGCGTCCCCGACCGTGGCCGGGTCCCGCGGGTCGGGCCCGGCGCCGCTCCACTGCTGTTCCTGCGGGTCGACCCGCCGGGCCCGACGGGTACGCCGCGGCGCCGGCGCGTTGCGGGCGCGGGAGAGCAGCCGCCGCGCCTGGTCGTCGCCGGAGCGCTCGTCAGCGGACACGCGTCACCTCGCCCGACGCCACGTCGTAACGGGCGCCCAACAGCGCCGCCGGCACGTCCCCGGCAACGGCCGCGGTGACCAGCACTTGCTCGGCGGGGGCGACCAGCTCGGCCAGCCGCTCCCGGCGCCGGTCGTCGAGCTCGGCGAACACGTCGTCGAGGATCAGCACCGGCTCGCCGCCGTCCGCCCTCAGCAGGTCGTACGACGCCAGCCGCAGCGCAAGCGCCAGCGACCAGGACTCGCCGTGGCTCGCATAACCCTTGG
>JAFAQI010000027.1 GCA_019246495.1 Frankiales bacterium
AGCCGCGGGGTGCGCGGGAACGCGACCTCGTAGCGCGTCGTGCTTGCCGGCGTGACGGTGAAGAAGACGTAGCCGTGCGGGCCGGTGGGCTTGGTGTCGACGGTGGTCCAGGTGTTCGTGCCGGCCGGCGAGGCCATCAGCGAGACCATGCGGTTCGCGAGCGGGTGCCGCGGTGCGAGCAGAACACCACTGACGACGGTCTTGCCGTTGTTCAGCGTCTTCTCGCGGATCGACAGCGAGGTTGGCCGGCGGACGATCACGCGGACCGGGTTGCTGACCGCCGGGTTGTCACCCTCGGCGCCGCGGAACACGACGCGGTAGTGCGTCGTACGTCCCGGGGTCACCGGGAAGGCAGCGGCACCGTTGCTGTCGGTGGTCGCGGTCGCTACTTCGTGACCGCGCCGGTGACCGTTGGGCCGGGCGCGCAGCACGAGGGTCTGACCTGCGAGCGGCGTGCCGTTCGAGGTGAGTACGGCGTTGATCGTGTCGGTCTCGCCAGGATTGATCGACGAGCTCGTCGCGCTGGCCGTGACGTCCGACGGCTGCCCGACGAAGATCGTGATCGGCCGGCTGTGGGAGCCGCGCAGCCGCGGGGTGCGCGGGAACGCGACCTCGTAGCGCGTCGTGCTTGCCGGCGTGACGGTGAAGAAGACGTAGCCGTGTCGCTTCGTCGTACCGTCCGCGACCTTGCTCCACGTGTTCGTTCCGGGCGCCTTGGCGAGCAGGACGACGTGGTGCCCGGGGAGGCCGGGCTGACGGCCCGGGCCGGCACGGTGCAGTCGGCCGAGGACGGTGTCGCTGTCGCCGGGGCTGATCGTGCGGTCGGCGACGGCGATGCCGACACCGGTGGGCGCGCGATGACCCGGCTGGTCGCCGGCCATGGCAGAGCTCGCGACCGCGATCGGGGCGAGAGCGGCGGCGGTGACAGCCGCCAGGGTGCGGACGGTTCGCATCGGCGTTCCTCCATCGAAGTGAATCGGTCGGAAGGAACAGCGGATGCGGCCCCGATCGCGTTACAGACCGCCGTCGAACTTTGGCGCTCGATCCGGACACGTCACGTTCACCGTGTCCGTTTGGCCCGCCAAAGTTCGGGCCTCAGGTCAGGTCGATGATGTCGTCGACCGGCCGGCGTGGCGTGGTCGTGCCGTCCGCGGCGTATCCGAAGCGCAGCATGATCTGCGGGTAGCCGTCGGTGCACAGCTCGCGGCGAAGCTCAGCGCGCCGGTGCGGCAGCTCGACGACCTGCGAGTGCAAGGCGGCAAACGCGCCGTGCCGGGCCGCGGTGACGAGGAGCCGCTCGAGTGCCTGACCGGCGTTGAGCCAATCCAGCTCGAGGTCGGTGTCGGTGACGAGCACCGCGATGACCCCTGGCGGAGACTCGTCGCTGTCGAGGCGACCGAACCCGCGACCCTGGTCGAAGTCTCGCGGTGCCAGGTCGTCGACCGGCAGCGGCGGGTCCGCGGCGTACGCCGTTGCCGGCACTCCATCGGTCCGGCTGCTTCTCGGTGCCGGAGTCCAGCGGGCGAGCTCGTCCTGCACCCGCTCGTCGGCGGCGAGCTCGCGGTCGGCGGCGCGGGCCAGCGACAGCACGCGGCGGCGCTGCCCGGGGTCGTGCACATAGATGAGGTGACCGAACTCCTCGTCGGCCGCGCGCTGCAGCGCGACGGCAAGGTCGGGTGCGAGCGGTCGGTCGTCGAAGCTGCCGCGGTGCGTGTGCCGGCGCAGCAGCGCGGCGAAGGCGAGACGGGTCGCGGTGTCGGCGGGGACCGACGCGGCCAGCTCGACCCGCGCGAGCAGCCGCGGCTCGGTGCGGTCGGGCAACGGCGTGACGACCGCGCGATAGCCCAGCTTGCTGAGCGCCAGCCGAAGGTTGTAGAGCGCGGCGCCGCAGCTGAGCACGAGCTCGCGGCCATCCGGGTCGCTGACGGTGAGACCGCGGGTGGTGTCGGCCCGCAGCTCGAAAGCAGAGCCGTCCCAACGGAATCGCCAGGGCTGAGTGTTATGGATCGACGGCGCGCGACCCGCTTGGGTGACGACCCAGCGGACGTCCTTGAGTGACAGCGGCTGTTCCACTCGCATGGTGGTCGTCATCGCGGCGCCTCTTCTCATCTCGGTGCGTACGGTTGCTCAACCAGTCGGCGGACTCGTCGGCAGCAGCCGCCGGCCGGCGACGTGCCGCGGTTCGATCACCACGAACTCGTCCCTCGGCCCGCCGGCCCATGGCTGAATGTCCAGCGACCCGAGGTGCGCGGCCTCGGCCGGCGTACCTGCCAGCCGGGCCGTGCCGGTGACGACAACGCTCCACCCGGTGCGGGCTTGGAGGTCGACGTCGTCGACCTCGAACGCGACCAGGTCTCCGCGGGCCGCTGCCATCAGCTTCGGGCCGCGCCCCGAGCGGAACACCACCGTCGGTCCGTCGACGGCGTAGTTCACCGGCACGATGACCGGTGTCCCGCTGTGCGCGGTGAATGCCACCCGGCCGATCGTGCCTGCGGCCAGCTGGCTCCAGCACTCGTCCGGCGTCATGCCGTCGAGTGGTTGTCCGGGTCCGGGACGCAGCTGGTCCCGGTCTCGCCGATCGCGGGTGTTCTCCACGACCGAGTCCCACGCGTTGCTCAGCGCCGACGCGTTGAGCCGAACCACCCGGCCGAGATACGCCGCCGGGGAGGGGATGCGCGTCGCTGTCATGGGATCAGCATCTCGACGCGCGGGCCGCACATGTAGGGGCGAAAGTCCTCAGGCCGCTCCCATTCGGCCCACCCGCGATGTCGACGGGCGCATGGTCAAGGCGATGTTCGCTCTGCGCAAAATTCGTTGTGGATAAAGGGATTCCGGCTTGATAAGAGTCGCCCCACCGGGATATCATTCGAACATGCGTTCGATCACCGGGA
>JAFAQI010000383.1 GCA_019246495.1 Frankiales bacterium
GCTCGAGAGCGGCGTCCACTTCGGGCATCAGACCCGTCGCTGGAACCCCAAGATGAAGCGCTTCATCTTCACCGAGCGCAACGGCATCTACATCATCGACCTGCAGCAGTCGCTGTCCTACATCGACCGCGCCTACGACTTCGTCAAAGAGACGGTCGCCCACGGCGGCTCGATCATGTTCGTGGGCACGAAGAAGCAGGCCCAGGACGCGATCGCGGAGCAGGCGACGCGGGTCGGCATGCCCTACGTCAACCAGCGTTGGCTCGGCGGCATGCTCACCAACTTCTCGACCGTGCACAAGCGGCTGCAGCGCCTGAAGGAGCTCGAGGTCATCGAGCAGACCGGCGGCGCGCACGTCACGTCGAAGAAGGAAGCGCTGATGCTCTCGCGCGAGCGGGAGAAGCTCGCCCGCACTCTCGGTGGCATCCGCGACATGCAGAAGGTGCCCAGCGCCGTCTGGATCGTCGACACCAAGAAGGAGCACATCGCGATCGCCGAGGCGCGCAAGCTGGGCATCCCGGTCATCGCGATCCTCGACACCAACTGCGACCCCGACGAGGTCGACTACCCGATCCCTGGCAACGACGACGCGATCCGCGCCGTATCGACGCTGACCCGGGTCATCGCTGACGCCGTTGCCGACGGCCTCATCGCGCGCGCCGGTGCGGCGCAGGGCGAGGACAAGCCCGAGGCCGGCGCCCTCGGTGCGGACGAGCCGCTCGCCGACTGGGAGCGCGAGCTCCTCGAGGGCGGGGCGGCTCCCGCAGCAGCGGCCGCAGCCGAGCCGGCGGCTCCCGCCGAGCCCGCGGCACCGGCGGCGGACGCTGCGCCTGCCGAAGACGCTGGGCCGGCGGCGGAGGCAACGCCGGACGGCGACGCGCCCGC
Organism: Frankiales bacterium; assembly: GCA_019246495.1. Classification (GTDB taxonomy): domain Bacteria; phylum Actinomycetota; class Actinomycetes; order JAFAQI01; family JAFAQI01; genus JAFAQI01. Next base: position 886 of record JAFAQI010000383.1, read on the forward strand.
CCGGAGCTGACCACCACTCGTACGACGACGGACGACGCGGTCCGTCCCACCAGAGGAACCGACATGGCCATCAGTGCTGCCGATGTGAAGAAGCTCCGCGACGCCACGGGCGCGGGGATGATGGACGCCAAGAAGGCGCTCGAGGAGGCCGACGGCGACTTCGAGAAGGCGACCGAGATCCTGCGCATCAAGGGCGCCGGCAAGGCTGCCAAGCGGGAGGGTCGCGAGACCAAGAACGGTCTGGTGGCGGCGGCCGAGGGCGTGATGATCCAGCTCAGCTGCGAGACCGACTTCGTCGCCAAGGGCGGGGAGTTCCAGCAGCTCGGCACCGACATCCTGGCTCACGCCGTGAAGACGCGCCCCGCAAACAAGGACGAGCTGCTCTCTCAGCAGCTCGCCGACGGCAAGACCGTCGCCGAGAACATCGAGGCGGCCAACGCCGTCATCGGCGAGAAGATCGAGCTCGGCAACGTCATCGTCTTCGACGGCCAGGTCGCGTCCTACATGCACAAGCGGGCGAGTGACCTGCCCGCGCAGATCGGCGTACTCGTGGAGTTCGACGGTGACGACGTCGAGACCGCGCGTGGCGCGGCGATGCAGATCGCGTCGCTTCGCGCGCAGTACCTGACTCGCGACGACGTGCCTGCGGAGGTCGTCGCCAAGGAGCGCGAGATCGCCGAGGCGACCGCCCGTGAGGAGGGCAAGCCGGAGCAGGCGCTGCCCAAGATCGTCGAAGGCCGGGTCGGCGGGTTCTTCAAGGACGTCGTCCTGCTCGACCAGCCCTACGTTCGGGACAACAAGAAGTCCGTCAAGCAGGTGCTGGAGGAGGCGGGTGTCACGCTCAAGCGTTTCGCCCGGTTCGAAGTCGGCTCATAATCGCGACGCAGCAGAGAGCACGACGACGGCAAGAGCGACACGGAATGGCTGAGGAGGCTGGGGCATGAGCTACTCGTCCTCCCAGTGGAACCGCGTGCTGCTCAAGCTGTCCGGTGAGGCATTCGCCGGGACGGGCGAGTCAGGCGGCACGAAGCTCGGCATCGACCCGGGGGTCGTCTCCGACATCGCGCGGCAGATCGGCGACGTCGTCCGCAGCGGCGTGCAGGTGGGCGTCGTCGTCGGCGGCGGCAACATGTTCCGCGGGGCACTGCTCGCGCAACGTGGCGTCGACCGGCCGCGCGCCGACTACATGGGCATGCTCGGCACGGTCATCAACTGCCTCGCACTGCAGGACTTCCTGGAGAAGGCGGGCATCGAGACGCGGGTGCAGACCGCGATCACGATGGGTCAGGTGGCCGAGCCCTACGTCCCGCGCCGCGCGATCCGGCACCTCGAGAAGGGCCGCGTGGTCATCTTCGGTGCCGGTCTCGGCGCGCCGTTCTTCTCGACCGACACCTGCGCCGCGCAGCGCGCGCTCGAGATCGGTGCGCAGGTCTTGCTCATGGCGAAGACCGTGGACGGCGTGTACGACGCGGACCCCAAGACCCATCCCGCGGCCGTGAAGTATGAGCAGCTGGACTACTCCGAGGTCATCGCGCGCAGCCTCAAGGTTGCCGACGCGACGGCGATCAGCCTCTGCATGGACAACGACCTACCCATCGTTGTGTTCAACCTGCTGACCGAAGGCAACATCGAACGGGCCGTGCGCGGCGAGACGATCGGGACGCTCGTCTCCTCTGCGGCGACCGCGAGCCCGGACGGGGGAGCGAAGCAGTGATCGACGACACGATGCTCGAGGCCGAGGAGAAGATGGAGAAGGCCGTCCTCGTGCTGCGCGAGGACCTCGCCACCGTGCGCACCGGCCGGGCGACTCCGCAGATGTTCCAGAAGATCGTCGTCGACTACTACGGCGTCCCCACGCCGGTGAACCAGCTCGCGTCGTTCCATGTCCCGGAACCCCGCATGGCGGTCATCACGCCGTACGACAAGTCGCAGCTTGGCGCCGTCGAGAAGGCGATCCGCGACAGCGACCTCGGGGTCAACCCGACCAACGACGGCAACCTGATCCGCGTCGTGTTCCCGCAGCTGACCGAGGAGCGCCGCAAGGAGCTCATCAAGGTTGCGCGGCACAAGGCCGAGGAGGGGCGGATCTCGATCCGCAACATCCGCCGGCACGCGAAGGAGACGCTCGACAAGCTCGCTCGCGACGGCGAGGTCGGCGAGGACGACGTCGCACGTGCGGAGAAGGAGCTGGAGAAGGTCACGCACACCTACGTCGAGCAGGTGGACGACGCGTTGCGTCACAAGGAAGCCGAGCTCCTCGAGGTCTAGATGACCGACCTGCAGGAGTCCCTCCCAGCCGCTCCCGTCACCGGCCGCGCCGGCCGCAACCTGCCCGTCGCCATCGCTGTCGGCCTCGCGCTGGGCGGCGCGATTCTCGGAACGCTCTACACGTTCAAGCCCGCGTTCCTGGGCGTCGTTGTCCTTGCTGTTGGCGGTGGTCTGTGGGAGCTGGTGCGCGCGCTGCGCCTCAAGAACTTGCATGCGCCGTTCATCCCGCTGATCGTCGGCTTGTGCTGCATCCTGTCGCTCGGCTACGCGAGCGGCCGCGAGGCCATGACGGTGGCGATGCTGCTCACCGGTGTGGCCGTCGTCATCTGGCGGCTCGCCGAAGGTGTGCCCGGGCTCATAGCGGACCTGGGTGCGGGGTTGTTGTGCCTCGTCTACGTCGCGTTCCTCGCCGGCTTCGTGTCGCTCATGCTGGCGCCGTCCGACGGTTCGCGCCGAGTCACGGCGTTCATCGCGACGGTTGTCGCCAGTGACGTCGGTGGTTACGCCGCGGGGGTGCTGTTCGGGTCGCACCTCATGGCACCCGTGATCAGCCCGAAGAAGTCGTGGGAAGGCTTCGCCGGCTCGACGATCGGATGCGCGCTGTGCGGTGCCCTGCTCTTCGACCTGCTGCTGCACGCCGCTTGGTGGAAGGGCGTGGTGTTCGGTCTCGTCACCGTCTGCACGGCAACGCTCGGTGACCTCGGCGAGTCGATGATCAAACGCGACATCGGCATCAAGGACATGGGCAGCCTGCTGCCCGGCCACGGCGGGCTGATGGACCGGCTCGACTCGTTGCTGCC
>JAFAQI010000404.1 GCA_019246495.1 Frankiales bacterium
CGAACAGCGGAGCGAAGAACGACAGTGCACCGTTGCCGTACCAGTCCGGACCCCAGCCAGCAAGGGTCAGGTCCCAGACACCGGCCTTGGCCTTCGAAGCGTCGTACAGGTACTTGGCGTAGTAGTCCTGCGGGGTGGCGCCACGCGGCTTGACCGTGATGCCGGCAGCCTTGAGGTCGCTCTGGACGGTCTCGAACATCTTCTTGCTGGTGTCCGAGGCGGGACGGTAGAGGAACGTGATCTTGAGGTTCTTCACACCGGCCTGAGCCAGGAGCTGCTTCGCCTTGGTGATCGAGTGCGGGTAGAAGTCCTTGTCCGCGGGACCACCGGTGCCACCCGTCATCTGCGGCGGGAGCACGTGCGTCAGCGGCGGTGCCAGCTTCGGACCACCGGCGTCCTGGATCAGGTTGGCGCGGTTGAGCGCGTAGCTGATCGCCTGACGGACCTTCACGTTCTTGAGCGCGCCGTTGTTGTTCGGCGACACCGTGTTGAACACGATGTAGGGGTTGCTCGCGATCTCACTCTGGACGTTGAGGTTGGCGTAGTTCTGCGTGAGCAGCTGGTTGGCGACGATCGGGTTCGGCGCCGTGTCGAACGCCACGTCAGCCGACGGGGTGTTCGTCTGCAGCTGCTGGACGACTGAGTCCTGCTGGCCGGTCTCGTTGATCACGATCTTGTCGACGTAGGCCTTGCGGACCGTGTCGGTGCTCGCGTCCCAGGACGGGTTGCGCGTCATGACGATCGACTTGGTCGGCTGGTAGCTCTGGATGATGTAGGGACCGTCGGAGATCGTGTGCTGCGCGATGTCGGCGCTACCCGGCAGGTAGGCGTCGAGCTCCTTCGGCCGCGGCGAGAACGCCGGCAGCGCGAGCTCCTGGGTGAAGAACGACACCGGGTGGGTCAGCTTGTAGACGACCGTCAACGGGTTGGACGGGTCGACCGACGCACCGGCGATGGAGTTCTTCGACGTGAAGTTGGCGAGCATCTTGGGCGTGACGGTGACCTTGCCACCCTTGGTGAGCTTGCCGTAGTTGTCGCAGAACGTCTTGTAGCCGACGATGAACGCGTTGTAGTCCGCCTGACCACCGAACGGCGTCGACGGGTTGCACGTCGCCATGAGGCCGCGCACGGCGTCGGCTGCGGTGACCTGCCGAGGCGGCGAGGTGTTCCACTTGGCGCCGGTCTTGATCGTCACCTTGTAGGTGAGGCCGTCCGAGCTGATGGTCGGCATCGCCGTCGCGAGGTCGGGAGTGATCTCGGTCTGGTGGCCGAGCTCGCCCTTGTAGGTGTAGAGCTGCCGGGAGTACTCACGGATCACGGAGTAGTCGATCGAGTAGTACGAGATGTTCGGGTCCATGTAGGTGACATCACCGACACCCAGGACGTTGAGCGTGCCGCCCTTGACCGGCGAACCACTAGCGTTCGCGGCGACCTTCTGGAACAGGGTGCCCGACCCGCCTGGCGGGTGGCTGCTGCCCGGCGTGCCCGTTGAGCCGCTACTGCCGCCACACGCGGCCAGCACCGAGGCCAGCGCCGTGGCGCCCGCGAGGCACGCCACCTTCCGTGACCGTGACTGCATCGTCACTCTCCTTCTCGCGGAGCATCCGCTCCGCACCGTGTCCGTGGAGCCGCCGAGTCCGGACGTGACCGCCCAGGGCCCGGAGGCCGAAGGCCCAAAACTAGAGGTCACCGGCGGGGGTGGGAACGGGGGGCCATGCCGGAACGGCAAATCGTGACCAGACAGTGACCATTACGTCGCCCAAGCGCGTTCGAACGGCTGTTTGAGCCTCAGCGAGCGGGATCGAAGCGGACGATCGCGGCGAAGTCCTCGACGGACAGGCTGGCGCCGCCGACCAGACCGCCGTCGACATCGGGCTGGGCCATGATGGCGGGCGCGTTGTCCGGCTTCACCGATCCGCCGTAGAGCACCCGAACTCCGGCTGCCACCGCGCGGTCATAGATCTCGGCCAGCGTCGCCCGCAACGCCCCGCACACCTCCTGGGCGTCCTCGGGCGTCGCGACCTCTCCCGTGCCGATCGCCCAGATCGGCTCGTAGGCCACGACGAGGGTGCGCGCCTGTTCGGCCGTCACGCCAGCGAGGGCTGCTCGCAGCTGTCCGGTCGCGAAGGCCACCTGGCCGCCCTCCCGCCGGATGCCCAGCGACTCCCCGACGCAGAGGATCGGCGTGAGCTCGTTGCGCAGCGCGGCCTGCACCTTGGCGTTGACGACCTCGTCGGACTCGTGGTGGTGCTCGCGGCGCTCGCTGTGCCCGACGACCACGTAGCTGCAACCGAGCTTGGCGAGCTGCGGCCCGCTGACGTCGCCCGTATAGGCCCCCGAGTCGTACGGCGACAGGTCCTGCGCGCCGTAGCCGATGCGGAGCCGGTCGCCGTCGATGAGTGTCTGCACGCTGCGCAGGTCGGTGAACGGCGGCAGGACCACCACCTCGACGGCGTCGTAGTCCTTGTCGCTCAGCGTGTAGGCGAGCTTCTGCACGAGCGCGATGGCCTCGAGATGGTTGAGGTTCATCTTCCAGTTGCCCGCCATCAGCGGCGTACGGTCGGCCACGTCAGTCCTCCAGCACGGTGAGGCCGGGCAGGGACTTACCCTCGAGATATTCGAGGCTGGCCCCACCACCGGTGGAGATGTGGCCGAAGCGCGACTCGTCGATGCCGAGCGCGCGGACGGCGGCGGCGGAGTCACCGCCGCCGACGACGGTGAGCGCGCCCTTCTCCCCCAGGCTGGCGATCGCCTCGGCGACTCCGCGCGTGCCGGCTGCGAAGGGCGCGAGCTCGAAGACACCCATCGGTCCGTTCCAGAACACCGTCGCCGCTCCGTCGAGCTCGCGAGAGAACGACGCGACGGTGTCGGGACCGATGTCGAGGCCCTTACGACCCTCCGGAATCGCGTCGGCGGCGACGACCGCGGTGTCCGCCTCGACTGACAGCTCCGTCGCGACGACGACGTCACTCGGCAGGACGACCTTGCCGGACTCGAGGAAGCGACGACACTCGTCCACCTGGTCCGGCTCGAGCAGTGAGTCACCGACGGGGTGACCCTGAGCCGCGAGGAACGTGAAGCACATGCCGCCGCCGACCAGCAGCCGGTCGACCTTGGGCAGCAGGCTCTCGATCACGGCGAGCTTGTCGGA
>JAFAQI010000449.1 GCA_019246495.1 Frankiales bacterium
CGACACGCAGAACCAGCTCTCGTCGAGCATCGTGACGTTCTCCCGCAACCTCGCGACGTTCACCGACGCGGTCCGCGCGAGTGACCATGACCTGCGCGCCGTGATCGACAACGCGGCGCCGGCCGCCGTACAGCTCACCCAGCTCGACCGCGGCGTCGACGCCACCCTGCCGATCGTGCTCGGCAACCTGACGTCGCTCGGGCAGGTGACGGCCGTCCGCGTGCCGGCGCTGCGGCAGGTGCTGATCATCTATCCCTACGTGGTCGCGACGTCGTTCGGGCTCTTCCCCGGCAACGGGTCGACGCGCTTCGGCATCCCGGTGCCGCCGACCGAGGATCACCAGCCCTGCAAGACGGGCTACGTCCCTCCGAAGAAGCGGCGGCTGCCGAGTGTGCTCAAGTACCCACCGGTGCGCTACGGCGCCTTCTGCCAGGCGGCGACGTCGGCCGACATCAACGTCCGCGGCGCGCGGGAGGCACCCGAGCCGGACGGCAAGCGGCTCGGCAATGAGCCCAGCTACCGCAACAACTCCGGACTGCCCGGCGGGCACTCGGCGACGACATCGGCCGGTCTGGGAGAGTCGTTCACGGCTCCGGACGGCGCGCACTACCTGCTGGGGTCGACCGGCGGCGAGCTGCGCGTGTTGGGAGACCGTTCGTGGATGTGGCTGCTGTTCGGGCCGATGAGCTGAGTCCAGCCCGCGCCGCAGCCGACCGGCGTTACCTGGCCGTTCCCGCAGCTGCGCTCGTCGCCCTGGTCGTTCTGCTCGTGCTCGCACTTCTGCACGCGAGCGCCCGCGACACGCGGCTGCGGCAGCGCACCGCGGTGTTGACCGCGGCGCGCCAGGAAGCGGTCAACCTCACGACGATCGACACCGCGACCATCACCCGCGACCTCGACCGCATCATCGCCGGTGCGACCGGGACGCTCCGCCAGCAGTTCGCCTCGGAACGCGCCCACGCGCAGGCACTCGCGACCGAGCCGTCCCGATCGCGTGGCTCCGTGCTGTCCGCGGGCCTGGTGCACCTCGACGCGTCGGCGGGAGCCGCGCAGGTCGTCATCGCGGCCGACGCCGAGGTGACCACGACTCCGGCCGGTACGACGACACCGCAGTCGACGCTGAAGCACTATCGGATGGTCCTGCGGCTGCGACGGATCGGCGGCCGGTGGCTCGTGAGCGACGTCGCGTTCGCCGGAGTGCCGCAGTGAACCGCCGCACCGCCGCAGCCGTCGTCCTCTGCGTCCTGCCGCTGCCGACCGCGGCGGTCCTCGCCGCCCTGGTCGAGCGCGGCTCCGCGACCTCCCCGTCGACCGCCGGCGCTCTCGTCGCCGCGCAGCGGGCGGCGCGCGAGGTCCTGTCCTACGACTACCGCACGATGAACGCGGACCTGGCGCGAGCGGAGGGGCAGATGACCCCGTCCTTCCGTCGGGCGTTCGCGTCGACGGCCGCCTCGCTGGCGGCCGAGGCGCGTCAGGTCAAGGCCATCGTGCAGGCCACTCCGGCCGGCCCTCCCGGCATCGTCAGCGCCGTCACCGACCGGGTGGTCGTGCTGCTGTTCGTCGACCAGGCGGCGGTGAAGCAGACGCCGGGTACGACGACGCCGACGACACGCATCGACCAGGAGCGGGTTCAGCTCACGATGACGCGGTCGGGTGGGCGATGGCTGGTCGCCGGCATCGCAGCACTCTGAGCTAGGTGCACTCTGGGCTCGACGCACTCTGGGGTCGGCCGTCAGCCGCGCGGAAGACCGAGGTAGCGCCGGGCGATGATGTCGCGCTGGACTTCGTCCGACCCGCCATAGATCGTATCCGCGCGGCTGAAGAGGAACACCCGCTGGAGGTCGTCGAGCCCGTCGTCGCCGGGCGGCGCCTGCACCGCGTCACCGCCGCGCACGGCCATCGCCAGCTCGCCCAGCCGTTGGTGCCAGCCCGACCAGAGCAGCTTCACGATCGAGGGGCCCGCCGTCGCGAGGGGACCGGCCGCCACCTCGTCCGACAGCATCCGCAGAGCGGTGTAACGCAGTACGCGCAGCTCGACCCAGAGTGTCGTGACGCGGTCGGCGAGCACGGGGTCATCCAGCGCGCCGCGCTGCCGCGCCTCGGCTACGACCTCCTCGAGCTCGCGCGCGAAACCGATCTGCTGCCCAAGTGTGGCGACGCCGCGCTCGAAGCCGAGCGTCGCCATCGCAACCCGCCAGCCGTCCCCCGGCGCGCCCACGACCATGTCCAGCGGTGTGCGCGCGCCGTCGAAGAAGACCTCGTTGAACTCCGACGTCCCGGTGATCTGCACGATCGGCCGGATGTCGACGCCGTCCTGCTTCATCGGCACGAGGAGATAGGACAACCCCTGGTGCCGCCGCGAGCCTTCCTCGGTGCGCGCGACGACGAAGCACCAGTCGGCGACGTGCGCGAGCGACGTCCAGACCTTCTGCCCCGTCACGACCCACTCGTCGCCGTCGCGCACCGCGCGCGTCGACACGTTTGCGAGGTCCGATCCGGCACCCGGCTCGGAGTAGCCCTGGCACCACAGCTCGTCGCCGGATGCGATGGGTGGCAGGAATCGTTGCTGCTGCTCGGCGGTCCCGAGTGCGATGAGAGTCGGTGCGAGCAACTGCTCGCCGATGTGGTTCACCCGCTGCGGCGCACCGGCCTTCGCGTACTCCTCATGGAAGACCACCTGTTGCATCAGCGTCGCGCCTCGGCCGTGCGGGGCCGGCCAGCCAAGGCCCACCCAGCCGTGCTCGCCGAGCAATCGCTCCCACTTTCGCCGTACGTCGAACCCCTCGTGCTCGCGGCCGGGTCCCCCGGCGCCGCGCAGCTCCGCGAACTCCCCGACGAGATGCGTCGCGAGCCAGTCCCGCGCCTCGGCCCGGAACGCCTCGTCCTCGGCCGAGAACCGCAGGTCCACGGGCACACCGTACTGTGCGAACTCAGCCGAATGTGACGGCCCGTCAGAAACCGAGGAGGACGCAGTGGAACAGCGCATCGTGCAGGCGAACGGGCTGTCGTTCGGCGCGTTGACGTGCGGCGACGACGGGCCGTTGGCGTTGTGCCTGCACGGTTTCCCGGACTCGGCTCACACGTTCCGGCACCTGCTGCCGGCTCTTGCCGACGCCGGCTATCGCGCGGTGGCGCCGTGGTTGCGCGGCTATGCGCCGACGGACATCCCCGCGGACGGCGATTTCTCGCTGACAGCGCTGGCGGCGGACGCCAACGAGCTGCACGAAGCCCTCGGCGGCGACGGCGACGCGGTGCTCGTCGGCCACGACTGGGGGGCCATGACGTCCTATGTCGCCGCCGCCACAGATGCGGCCCGTTGGCGACGGGTGGTCACGATGGCCGTGCCGCCGCCGAAGACCGCAGCGGGCGCCTTTCTCGACTACGCGCAGCTGAAGCGAAGCTTCTACATCTTCCTGTTCCAGACACCGCTCGCCGGTCTCGTCGGCATGAACGACCTCTCCTTCATCGACGGCCTGCGGCGCGACTGGTCCCCGTCGTACGACGGGACCGAGGACCTGGCTCACGTGAAGGACGCACTGCGCGATCCAGCGAACCTGATGGCCGCGATCGGCTACTACCGCGCGATGTTCGCCGCGAGCGGTGGCGGTGCGGGAGACAACGTGCCGCCACAGCCGACGCGCTACCTGCACGGCGAGGCCGACGGGGCGTTCGGCATCGCCGGTGTCGCCGGTGCCCTGGAGGAGCTGTCCGCCGGGTCGAGCGTCGAGATCCTGCCGGACGTCGGGCACTTCCTGCACCTCGAGCGTCCGGACGTGGTCAACCGGCTCGTGCTCGAGTGGTTGACCACGTCCTGACGGGCTCGCGTCCCCGGGTGGGTCAGCCGCTGACGCCGGCGCCCGTCCCGGTCCCCGAAGTCCCACCGGGCGGCGGCGGGCCGCCGGGCCGGCCAGGAGGCGGCGGGCCGCCGGGCCCGCCGGCGCAGGGCGGGTCACCGGCGCCCATGCCCTTCTCCACCTTGGTGACGTTGCCGGCCTTGTCGAACTTCACCGTGACAGGAGTGCCGTCGGCCTTGGCCACGTGTGCCTCGTAGGCGGCGTCACCCGCGTCGGACTCGATGCGGAAG
>JAFAQI010000552.1 GCA_019246495.1 Frankiales bacterium
ACGAGTCACTCATCACTGCCTCTTCCGGCCGGGTGGGTCAGGAGCGTCCGAGCCGGGGGAAGGCGGCCGACGTACCCGTTCTGTCTAACACCTCGGGCCGACGCTCGTCGGCGTGTCGTCATCGGTGTGTCGGAGCAGCCAGGCCACACCTCCCGCCCCGCCCAGGAGCACGACGATCGCGACGAGCAGGGCGGTGCGGAGGCTGTCGACGTAGGCCGCCTTGCCGAGCTCGACCGTCTTGTCGATGACCTGCTGCTTGATCGCCGCCAGATAGCGCTCGAGGAACGTCCCGTCGGGCGGCGGGGTCGCCGTCGGCAGCGGGCTTCCGGACCGTACGGCGTCAACCACCACCTTGCGGTAGCTCACCGGGATGCCCGCCTCGACGAGGCGATGCGTGAGGTTCGTGAACAGCAGCCCGTCGACGACCGCACCCAGCACGGCGACACCGACGACACCGCCGACCTCGCGGCCGGCCGTCACCGCAGCGGCGCCCATGCCCGACCGGCGTGCCGGCACGCGCGCGAGGACGGTGCCGACCATCGGCGCGACGACGAGCCCGAAGCCGAGCCCCATCACGGCAAGCGCGGCGCCGGTGAGCACGACCGGCACCGGCCGGCGGAGCTCCAGGTCCAGCCAGCCGCAGGCAGCGGCGGCGATGAGCAGCCCCGCGACCAGCGGCGGCGCCGACCCAGCGCGCACGACCCAGCGGCCGCCGACCAGCCCGGCGCCGACCATCGCCGCGGTCATCGGCGCGAACACGAACGCCGTACCGAGGCCGGAGAGCCCGCCGACGACCTGCAGGTCGAGGCTGACCAGCAGCAGCACCGCGAACAGCGTGAACGTCGAGGCCGCCGCCGCGAGGAGACCGGCCGCAACCCGGCGGTCCCGAAGCAGGGCGAGGTCGATCACCGGCTCGTCCTGCCGCCGCTCCACGCGGACGAACGCGACGAGCGCGAGCACGGCGACCACCCACGCGACGACCACCCGCGGCGCACCGAAGCCGCGGTCCTGGCCGTCGATCAGCCCGAACGTCGTGGCCGCCAGCGTCACCGCGACGAAGATCTGCCCGCGCAGATCGGCCCGGCCGGCGACAGGGTCGGCGCTCTCGGGCAGCAGCCGCGCGCCGACGACGGCAGCCGCAGCCGCCAACACAGCCTCGGCGACGAACACCGCTCGCCACCCCCCGACCTCGACAAGCAGGCCGGCCGCGACCGGCCCGGCGGCGAGGGCGAGGCCGGAGGCGGCCGCCCACCCGCCAAGGACGCGCATCCGGCTGCGCTCGTCGGGATGCAGATGCCGCAGCAGCGAGAGCGTGCCGGGCTCGGAGCAGGCCGCACCCATGCCCTGGATGACCCGGCCGGCGACGAGCATCCGCCAGTCCACGGCCGCCGCCGCGATCGCCGCGCCCACCCCGAACACGCTGATGCCGACAACGAGCGCGCGGCGCCGGCCATAGCGATCCCCCACGACGCCACCGGTGAACAGCAGGCCGGCGAAGGCGACGATGTAGCCCGCGACCACCCACTGCAACGACGTGACGCCGAGGTGGAACGTGTCCCGCACCCGCGGTACGGCGACACCGACGGTCGTGTTGTCGGCCATCGACAGCGCAAGGACGGCGTAGGTCGCGATCGTCGCGCCGGAGCGACGCCGCTCGTCTCCGAGCCGGCGCCGGTCGCGGCGGGCAGAGGCTGCCGGAGTCGGAGCGGCCGGCGGAGGGATCACGACTCAGCCCGCGCAGGTGTCGACCGCGGGCACCGTCGTCGTGACCTGCGGCTGCAGCGGGCAGAACGTCAGACCGCCGAGCGGCACCTCCGGCGGCGCCGGATCGACGACGCGCACCGCCGGCAGCCGGGCGAGCGCCGCGAGCCGGTCGATGCCGGCCTGGACGACGACGGCGAACACGCACCGGCAGCCAGCGGGATTCGCATAGGCCCGCGCCTCGACGCGCTGCGCGCGCAGCCGCTGGTGATAGACGCGGACCTGCCCGCGCGACGAGTGGCCGGCACGCAGCGCCTTCAGTGCGATCCGGTAGTTGCGTACACCGGTCCTCGTCAGCAGCGCGATGCCGCGCATCGACGCGGCCAGTCCGTCGAGCGAGTGCAGCGGCAGCTTGTGCACGCCAGTGGGCAGCGGGGACGGAACGCGCGCGTAGACCTGCGTCACCTGTACGCCGTCGAACACCGTGGCGAGGTCGCCCGGGTTGGAGTAGCTCCGCAGGTCGACCAGCGCGAACGTCACCCGCCCGCTGCCGATGTCGCCGAAGTGCCGCAGGTCATAGGCCGCGCGGACGAGGTAGGTCGCGACGGAGGCGCCGCGCGCCGGGCCGATGACGGCCGAGAGCGCCGGCGGTGCGGGTGGCAGCGACGGCTCGACTACCGGCGTGGCAGCGCTGCCCCGGTCCGCGGTCCGGTCGCCGCCCAGCACGGCGACGAGCAGCGCGGCGACGAGCACCGAGGCGATCGAACCCGCAAGTGCCGGCTCCCGCTCGAACGCCGACCGGGTCAGCTGCCGGGTAGGGCCGGGCGGTCGCCGCAGCCGGCCGGTCAACCGCCGGGCCGTGCCGGCCCACCGGGGCAGCCACCGGTCGTCGAGCCGGCGCAGCCACGGCGCTCTCACGACTCGGCCGCCAGGACGTCGAGGGCGTGCTGGAGGTCGGCGGGGAACGGGCTGGTGAACTCGACCCGGCCGCCGTCCGCCGGATGCTCGAACGCGAGCCGGTAGGCATGCAGCCACTGCCGGGTCAGGCCGAGTCGGCCGGCAAGTGTGGGGTCCGCGCCGTACATCAGGTCGCCGACGCACGGGTGACGGATCGCGGCCATGTGCACCCGGATCTGGTGCGTGCGGCCGGTCTCCAGCCGCACGTCCAGCAGCGAGGCGGCGCGGAAGGCCTCGACGGTCTCGTAGTGGGTGACGCTCGGCTTGCCGCCCGCGACGACGGCCCAGCGGTACTCCTGGCGCGGATGCCGGTCGACGGGCGCGTCGATGGTGCCGCGGCTCGGATCGGGATGGCCCTGCACGAGAGCGGCATAGGTCTTCTCGACGGTGCGCTCGCGGAACTCATCCTTGAGCGAGGTGTAGGCGCGCTCGCTTTTGGCGACCACCATCAGCCCCGTCGTACCGACGTCGATCCGGTGCACCACGCCCTGTCGCTCGGCGGCGCCGGACGTCGCGATGCGGAAGCCCGCCGCGGCCAATCCCCCGACGACGGTAGGGCCGGTCCAGCCCGGGCTCGGATGGGCGGCGACGCCAACCGGCTTGTCGACGACGACGATGTCGTCATCGTCGTGGACGACGCGCAGCCCCTCCACCACCTGGGGCGGCTCGGGCGGGGATGCCACGTCCGGCAGGGCCACCTCGAGCCACGCCCCGCCGCTCACCCGGTCTGACCGGCGCGCTGCCCGCCCGTCCACCGTGACCGCCCCGGTGTCCACCAGGTCGGCCGCCGCCGTGCGGGACAGCCCGAACATCCGGGCCAGTGCGACGTCGAGCCGGGTGCCGTCCAGCCCATCCGGTACGCCGACTGCGCGGGTCGGCGCGCGTCCCGGGTCGCCGGCGGTCACGGCGCCGCTTCGCCGGCCTCGCCGCCGGAGCGCTCCAACCGATCGAGCGGGACGCCGCGGGCGGCGAGCAGCAGCGCGAGCGCGCCACCGACGACGATGGCCGAGTCGGCCAGGTTGAATACCGGCCAGTGCGGGATCTGCACCCAGTCGACGACTCGCCCGCGCATCGGAGCGGGCGAGCGGAACAGCCGGTCGCTGAGGTTGCCGAGCGCACCGCCGAGCAGCAGGCCGAGCGACAGCGCCCACGGCGTGCTGACGAGCCGTCTCGCCTCGCGGATGATGACGACCACGACCACGAGCGCGACGCCGGTGAAGAGCAGGGTCGCGCCGGTCCCGATGCTGAACGCCGCCCCACTGTTGCGGGTGTAGACGATCCGCAGCAGGTTGCCGACGACGTGCACCGGCCGGTGCTCCTGCACCGTCGCCACGACGATCAGCTTGCTGACGACGTCGAGGACGAGGACGACAGCCGCCGTCACCAAGAGAAGCGTGGTGCGTCGGGAGCCCGTCGGGGCGGCGCTCGCGGCTACCGCCGCTCCTCGCGTTGCTTGCATGTCACGCACAGGGTTGCACGCGGGAACGCCTGCAGGCGCGCCTTGCCGATCGGGTTGCCGCAGTTCTCGCAGATGCCATAGATGTTGTTGTCCAGCCGTTGCAGCGCCCGCTCCACCTGGGCGAGCAGGTCGCGACTGTTGGCCGCGAGCGACATCTCGTGTTCCCGCTCGAAGGTCTTGGTGCCCGCGTCGGCCTGGTCGTCACCCGAGCCCTCGCCGCTGTCGCGCTGCAACGCGGCCCACGCGGACTCCGCCTCGGTGATCTCGCCCCGGAGCTCGCTCGCCTGCGTCTCGAGGTCCTTGCGGATGGCGGTGAGCTCGGACTTCGTCCAGGGCCGTTCGCCGGGAAGCACGGTTGCGCCGGGCTTGGCGACCGGGGCGGGCGGAGCCGTCTTCGCTGCGGCGGTTTTGGCTGCCGGGGCCGTCTTGGCGGCCGGGGCCGGTGTCGGCGCGGGCGCAGCCACGGCCGGCGCGGGCGCGGGCGCGGCAGCGGCTGTCGCGGGCGCCGCGGTCTCGACCGGGGCGGCCGATGCCGGCGCCGTCTTTGCGGCGGCGGTCTTGGCCAGCGGGGCAGCCTTGGCCGGCGTTGCGGTCTTGGCGGGCTGGGCTGTCTTGGCCGGTGGCGCGGTCTTGGTCGGCGTCTTGGTGGCGGCCTTCACCGGTGCCTTCGCGGGCGGCGTGGCCTTTGCCGGTGCCTTGGCGGGCACCTTCGTCGCGGCTTTGACCGCTGTCTTCGGAGCCGACTTGGCCACCGCCTTGGCGGCGGTCTTGGCCTTCGTCGTTGTCGCTGACGTGCTCGCGGCCTTGCTGGCAGCCTTCTTCAGGGGGGGCTTGGTGGGGGCCTTCGACCCTGCAGCCGGCCGCGACGGGGCGGGGCGGGAGGCGGCCCGGCCGGCAGATGCCGAGCGGGCCGGTCCAGTTCGACCAGGTGTCTTCTTGCCCGTGGCCTTCTTCGCCGCGGTCTTCTTGGCTCCGGTCCGCCGTCCGGCCGTGCCCTTTGCCGCAGCCGGGGCCTTCTTGGCCGCCTTCGCCGGGGTCTTCTTCGCTGCGGTCTTCGTCGGTGCCTTGCGCGCGGCCGTCTTGACCGGGGCGCGCCCGCTGCGGGCCGGAGCGGCCTTGGTGCCAGCGCTCTTCTTTGCCGCCGTCTTCTTGGCCGCGGCCGCCGCACCGGTCTTCGCTGCCTTCGTCGCCTTCGCCGCCTTGGTGGCCTTGGTCGCCTTCGTGGCCTTGGCGGCAGGGCGCTTGGCCGCGCTGGCGGACTTCGCCGCGCCCGAACCGGTGGACGCGCGCTTCGTGGGGGTCACGGATGTTCCCTTCGCCGGCGGGGCAGGCGGCTGTGGCGCTGAGGCCGCCGGCGGCGCCGCGGAGAGCGGCGGCGGGCCGGGCTCGGCTGCGCGGCTCCGACGGCCGAACAGGCGGCGGAGCCGCCCTTCACCGCGGTCGTCGGGCATGACGGCGCCTCCTCCAGGGTGCGCGACGACAGCTGCCGCCGGGCCGATCTCGGGTCGGTGCAGGATAGGCCGCGCCCGGGACCCGGGCAAAGCGGCACGCCGAGGGATATCCCAAGGGCTGCCCGAGCGGCGCGGGTTAGCCTGAGGCTCCGCGAAACAGCGCTGACGGGGCCGCGGGTCCCGGACGCAGCCTCCAGCGACCCGGGGACGGTGCGAGCCCGGGGGCGTGC
>JAFAQI010000322.1 GCA_019246495.1 Frankiales bacterium
CATTGTGAGCAAAGGCCTTCTGCTCGCCGTGTCGGTTGCGGCGTTGCTGTCGGCCGCGTGCACCACGACACACCACCGCACTCCGACGCCGCTGCCATCAGCATCGACACCGCAACCCTCGCTTGTCGCCCGGGCGGCTCTTGCGCCTTGCCCACCGAGCACCGCGACCGGCGGTGGTGGCCTGCCCGACGTGACGTTGCCGTGTCTCGGCGCCGGCCCGGCGGTCCACCTGTCGGGGCTGCGCGGCAAGCCGTTGGTGGTGAACATCTGGGGGTCCTGGTGCACGCCGTGCCAACGCGAGACGCCCTACTTCGCGCGGGCCTACGACGCACTGCGGTCGCAGGTGCGCTTCCTCGGTGTCGACGACGAGGACGATCCCAACAGTGCGCTGGACTTCGCCGCGCACGTCTCACCGCCGATGCGATATCCGTCGGTGCGCGACGACGACAAGGCGGTGCTGCTCGCTCTGCAGCACTCCGGCCCGGTCGCGGTGCCGAGCACGCTGTTCGTGAGTGCCGCGGGCGTCGTCGTCCATCGATCGTTCGCGGCCTACGCGAGCCTCGCGCAACTGCGCGGCGACATCGCGCGTTACCTCGGTGTGCGCGCGTGACCGCACCGTCGTGGCTGCAGCCGTTGCTGACGGCGGTCGAGGTGCCGGACGGCGGCTTCCCCGGTCGCGTCGACGCACCGATGGACGGCGTACGCCGTTCCGCTGTTCTCATCTTGTTCGGTGAGGGTCCGAGCGGTCCGGACGTGTTGCTGATCGAACGCAGCCCACACCTGCGAAGTCATGCCGGTCAGCCGGCGTTCCCCGGCGGCGGCATCGACTCCACCGACGACGGTCCGGTCGCCGCCGCCTTGCGCGAGGCGGAGGAGGAGACGGGCCTCGACCCGGCCGGCGTGGATGTCCTCGCCGTGCTCCCCGAGCTGTGGGTGCCGCCGAGCGGCAACGTCGTCACGCCGGTGATCGCATGGTGGCGGGAACCGAGCGACGTGCACCCAGCCGATGTCCGCGAGGTCGCCGCGGTGGCGCGCGTGCCGGTTGCCGAGCTCGCCGAACCGGCGAACCGCCTGGTCATCTGGCATCCGAGCGGCCGGTCGGGGCCGGCGTTCGAGGTCGCGGACATGCTGGTGTGGGGCTTCACTGCTTTCGTGCTCGATCGCCTGCTAGAGCTCGGCGGCTGGGCCCGGCCGTGGGACACGGAACGGCGGAGCGAGCTTCCGGCGGAGACGTTGCGGCTGGCGATGCGGCAGCGGGAGCGCTGATGGACCTGCTCGACCTTCTCCTCATCGTGGTCTGCGTCGGCTTCGCGTTCAGCGGTTACCGGCAGGGCTTTCTCATCGGCGTGCTGTCCTTCTGCGGTTTTCTCGGCGGTGGGGTGCTCGGTGCGAAGTACGGACCGTCGTTGCAGCAAGCGTTCGGCAACAGCAGCTCGGCGCTGTTCGGCCTGCTGATCGTCTTCGTCGCGGCGACCCTTGGCCAGCTGCTCGCGACGGCCCTTGGGCTCGCCTTGCGCCGGCGTATCACCTGGACTCCGGTGCGGATCGTCGACTCCGCCGCGGGTGCGATCGTCAGCGTCATCTCGGTGCTGCTGGTCGCGTGGCTCGTCGGGACCGCGCTTGCGCACAGCGCAATCGACGGTCTGGGACGGCAGGTGCGCCACTCGTCGATCCTCAGCCACATCGATGATGTGATCCCCGACTCGGCTCGCACCTGGTTCTCGTCGTTCCGGCGACTGCTTGACCAGAACGGCTTCCCGCAGGTCTTCGGCGCGATCAGCCCCGAGCACATCGTCAAGGTGCCGCCGCCCGACCCGCGGATCGCGAACAGCCGCGCGGTGCGGCTCGCCCATCCCGACATCGTCAAGATCACGGGCGTGGCCAACTCCTGCCGCCGGCAGTTGGAGGGCAGTGGCTTCCTCTACGCACCCGAGCACGTGATGACCAACGCGCACGTTGTCGCCGGTGTGTCCAACCCGACAGTGAGTGCGCCCGACGGCCATACCTACGCCGCACGCGTCGTGCTCTACGACTCCGACCGCGACGTCGCGGTTCTCGACGTCCCCGGCTTCAACCAGACGCCGCTCGCGTTCGGCCCGTCCGCCAACCGGGGCACCGATGCGGTGGTGGCCGGGTATCCGGAGAACGGACCGTTCCGGCCGGTCGCGGCACGCGTTCGCGGAATCGAGAACGCCCGCGGCCCCAACATCTACCAGTCCAAGCAGGTGACCCGCGAGATCTACTCGATCTATGCGACGGTCCGTCCGGGCAACTCCGGCGGCCCGCTGCTGGCGGCGCGCGTCAGCAACGGCCGGCCGCTGGTCTACGGCGTGGTGTTCGCAGCAGCAGTCGACGACCGGCACACCGGCTATGCGCTGACCGCGGCCGAGGTCGCGGGCGACGCCCGCGCGGGCGCTTCCGCTATGGCTGAGGTGTCGACGCACGGCTGCGGCTGAACCGCGCCGTACCCGTGAGAACGCTCACACCGGCGGAAGTGGCCTCCGCTGCGACGGTGTGCTTACTGTTGCAAGCAGGCAGTGATAGCTCCCCGGTGCAGCCGGTCGGACAGAGGATGGTGAATCCCAGTGGCGCGTGTGGACGTGGTGCGTGAAATTGCAGCCGACCCGGCGGGAGTCGCCCTGCTGCTGGCCGGTCCCGCTGCCCGGGAGCTGTGGCCCGCGCCCGCCGCGCAGTTCGGTCCGCCGTCGCGGTCCGGCCTCGGCTTCGCGCTGACCGTGACGGTCGGCGGCAACGGCTCGGCCGCGCACGGCACCGTCACGGTGCGCGCCGGCGAGACACCCGGAACGTGCGTGGTCCGCTTCACGGTGCCGGACGCAGCCGCCGCCGCAACGGTCGGCGAGCACGCGCGCCGTTTCCTCGACGGTCTGGCGGAGCGCGCCCGGTCCCGGTCGTCAGCCGCCTGAGCTCCGCAACGGAGGCATCGGCGTCGCTCCGCCCTCGATCGCCCATTGCCGCAGGTGACCCACCGCGACGCCGTGTGGCTGGGTCCCGTCGTAGGGCGCGAGGTTGTCGGCAGCGCGGTCCAGCAGCGCGGCGGCGCCGGTGAGGTTGCCCCGGGCGCGATGGGTGACGGCGACCGCGAGCTGGGCGAGCCCCCGCCACAATTCCCGTTCTGCGGGAGCGCTGGCCTTCCACACCGCCTCGAGCACCTCGTGTGCGGTGAACGGCCGCCCCGCGTCGAGCAGCTCCTGTGCCCGCTCCAGGGCGGCGGCCGGGGGGAGCGCCGGCTCGTCGAC
>JAFAQI010000099.1 GCA_019246495.1 Frankiales bacterium
GCGCGCCGACCATCGCGCGCACCTGGTTGTGACAGAACGCGTCCGCCTCGGCCTCGATCTCGACGACGTCTTCTCGCCGTACGGCGAGGAGCGCACGCAGCGTCCGCACCGTCGACGCGCCTTCGCGCGGTTTGCAGTACGCCGCGAAGTCGTGCTCCCCCACCAGGCCGGCAGCGGCATCGGTCATCGCCGCCGCGTCGAGCGACCGCGGCCAGGCAAGCGTGTCGCGACGGCGCAACGGATCGGGCACGCCGTCGGTGACGCGATAGCGGTAGCGCCTTGCCAGCGCGGAGAAGCGCGCGTCGAAACCGTCCGGCGCGGGCGAGATCCGGCGTACGACGACGTCGTCCGGCAGGACGCCGCCCAGTCGGCGGGCGAGGGTCTCGCCGTCGACAGCGCCGGATCCCTCCGGCAGGTCCACGTGCGCCACCTGCCCGGCGGCGTGGACCCCGGCGTCGGTGCGACCGGCCACGGTGAGCTGCGGCGGACTGGGGAGCCGGAGCACCTGGGCCAAGGCGTCGGCGAGAGTCCCCTCGACCGTGCGCCGGCCGGGCTGCCGGGCCCAGCCGGAGAAGTCGGTGCCGTCGTAGGAGAGATCGATCCGCCACCGCCGCAACGGCTGCGGGGAAGCGTCGAGCCCGCCGTCCCGGAGAGGGACGACGGGCTCGGCACGCTGATCCGAGGTCACTCCTCGGTCTTGTCGCCAGCCTCTGCCGTGTCGGCTGCCTCGGCGTCGGCCGGGGCCTCGTCCGCGGCCTCCGCCGGGGCTTCGTCCGCAGCCGCCTCGGCCGCCGGCGCCTCGTCGGCAGCCGCGGAGTCGGTCACCTCGGTGGCCTCCTCGGTGCGGGCGTCCTCGGCTTCGGCATCGGTGCCGGCGGTCTCTGCCTCGCCCGCCGCATCCGGAGCGACAGCGGGCTCGCCGGACTCGCCCGCGTCGCCGGCCGTCGCGTCGGTCTCGGCGTCGGCAGCGTCCGCTGCGTCCGCCTCCGCCGCGACGTTTGCAGCGGTCTCGCTCTCGCCCGCGAGGTCGCGAGCGGCCTCGGCGGTCGCTCCGGTCGGCCGGCGACGACGAGCGAAGCGCGAACCACGCGCCTGCTCGGCCTCTGCGACCGCTTCCTGCGCGACCGTGCGAAACTCCACGAGCTCGATGACCGCCATCGGGGCGTTGTCGCCCTTGCGCGGACCCAGCTTCGTGATGCGGGTGTAGCCGCCGGGCCGCTCGGCGAAGCCCGGACCGATCTCGGCGAACAGCGAGTGCACGACCTCGCGGTCACGTACGACGGTCAGCACCCGCCGCCGCGCGTGCAGGTCACCGCGCTTGGCAAACGTGATCAGCCGCTCGGCGAGCGGACGCAGCCGCTTCGCCTTCGCCTCGGTCGTGGTGATCCGGCCGTGCTCGAACAACGACGTCGCGAGGTTCGCCAACATCAGCCGTTCGTGGGCCGGACCACCACCGAGACGTGGCCCCTTGGTCGGCGTAGGCATCTGTCCTGCTCCCTGGTCGCTGTTCTTGTCTGTGGCTTTCAGTCCCGCCCGGCAACGTGAGCGAAGCGAGCGTTGTCGGGCGGATTTCTAATACTGCTCGGTCTCGGCGAAGCCGGCGTCGCCGCCGTCGCCGTCCTCGACGCCGTAGCCGTCGTCGCCGTACGACGAGATGACGGCCGACGGGTCGAAGCCGGGCGGGCTGTCCTTGAGGGCGAGGCCCATCGAGTGCAGCTTGCCCTTGACCTCGTCGATCGACTTGGCACCGAAGTTGCGGATGTCCATGAGGTCGGCCTCGCTGCGCGAGACGAGCTCACCGACGGAGTGGATGCCTTCGCGCTTGAGGCAGTTGTAAGAGCGGACCGTGAGGTCGAGCTCCTCGATCGGCAGCGCGAGGTCGGCGAGCAGCTGGGCGTCGGTGGGCGACGGGCCGATCTCGATGCCTTCCGCACTCTCGTCGAGTTCGCGGGCGAGACCGAACAGCTCGACGAGCGTGTGCCCGGCCGACGCCAGAGCAGTGCGCGGCGTCACCGACGGCTTGGTCTCGACGTCGACGATCAGCCGGTCGAAGTCGGTCCGCTGCTCGACACGAGTTGCCTCGACCTTGTAGGTCACCTTGAGCACCGGCGAATAGATCGAGTCGATCGGCACGACGCCGATCGGCTGGCCGGGCTGCTTGTTCTGCACGGCCGAGACGTAGCCGCGGCCGCGCTCGACGGTGAACTCGATCTCGAGCTTGCCCTTGCCGTTGAGCGTGGCGAGGTGCAGGTCGGGGTTGTGGATCTCGACGCCGGCCGGCGGCGCGATGTCCGCGGCGGTGACGGCGCCGGGGCCCTGCTTGCGCAGGTACATGACGACCGGCTCGTCGTGCTCGCTCGAGACGACGAGGCTCTTGATGTTGAGGATGAGGTCGGTGACGTCTTCCTTCACGCCCGCGACGGTCGAGAACTCGTGCAGCACGTCGGCGATGCGGATCGACGTGACGGCCGCGCCGGGGATGCTCGACAGCAACGTACGCCGAAGCGAGTTGCCGAGCGTGTAGCCGAAGCCGGGCTCGAGCGGTTCGATGATGAACCGCGACCGGGTGTCGTTGATCGGCTCTTCGGAGAGAGTCGGACGCTGTGCGATGAGCAAGGACTTGCCTTCCTGTCATGGGCGACCGCTATATGACGCCCGGTGGTCGTGCTGGTGGTGCTACTTGCTGTAGAGCTCAACAATCAGCTGTTCCTGGACCGGCGTGTCGATGACCTGCCGGGCCGGCATGGAGTGGACGAGGATGCGCATCCGGTTGGAGATGACCTCGAGCCACGCGGGCACCGGACGGCTGCCCGCCTCGGCGCGCGCGATGACGAACGGTGTCATCTCGATGCTCGACGGCCGCACCTCGATGATGTCGCTCTCGCTGACGAGGAACGACGGGATGTCGACCTTGCGGCCGTTGACGAGGAAGTGGCCGTGCTTGACGAGCTGGCGGGCCATGTCACGGCTGTGCGCGAACCCGGCGCGGTAGACGACGTTGTCGAGCCGTCGCTCGAGCAGCTGGAGCAGGTTCTCGCCGGTCTTGCCGGGACGCCGGTTGGCCTCCTCGTAGTAGCGGCGGAACTGCTTCTCGAGTACGCCGTAGATGCGCGCGCACTTCTGCTTCTCGCGCTTCTGCAGCAGGTACTCGCTGTCCTTCGTGCGACCGCGGCCGTGCTCACCCGGCGGGTAGGGCCGGATCTCGATCGGGCACTTCGGCGACTCGCACTTGCTGCCCTTGAGGAACAGCTTCATCTTCTCGCGGCGGCAACGCTTGCAGTCCGCTCCGGTGTACCTAGCCATTGCTCAGACCCTCCGCCGCTTGGGCGGGCGGCATCCGTTGTGTGGTGTAGGTGTGACGTCGCTGATCGTGCCGACCTCCAGGCCGACCGCCTGCAACGAGCGGATCGCGGTCTCCCGGCCGGAGCCGGGACCCTTCACGAACACGTCGACCTTGCGCATGCCGTGCTCCTGCGCGCGGCGGGCGGCGGCCTCGGCTGCCATCTGCGCGGCGAACGGCGTCGACTTGCGGGAGCCCTTGAAGCCCACCTGGCCGGCGCTCGCCCAGGAGATCACGTTGCCCATCGGGTCGGTGATCGAGACGATCGTGTTGTTGAACGTGCTCTTGATGTGGGCGTGCCCGTGAGCGACGTTCTTCTTCTCCTTGCGGCGCACCTTCTTCGCGGCCGTCTTCTTCGCTGCGCCAGGCATTACTTCTTACCTGCCTTCTTCTTGCCGGCCACGGTCTTGCGCGGGCCCTTGCGGGTGCGCGCGTTGGTGTGCGTGCGCTGGCCCCGGACGGGCAGGCCACGGCGGTGCCGGATGCCCTGGTAGGACCCGATCTCGATCTTGCGCCGGATGTCGGCCTGGACCTCGCGGCGGAGGTCACCTTCGACCCGGTACGTCGCTTCGATCCAGTCCCGGAGCTTGACCAGGTCGTCGTCAGTCAGGTCGCGGACCCGGATGTCGGCGTTGACGCCGGTCTGGAGCAGGGTCTCGCGAGCGCGGCTACGGCCGATGCCGTAGATGTAGGTGAGGGCGATCTCCAGCCGCTTCTCGCGCGGCAGGTCGACGCCGACAAGGCGTGCCATGTGGGCTCGCTACTCCTTTGCCTCTCGCGGAGGTCTCCCGCGTCACCGCCCCTGTCGAGCCCCGACAGGGCCCCGGCCTCCGCGCCGGGGGTCGGCGTACAGGTACGCCGTTGGTGCGCGCTAACTCTGGTGCGCTGCTAGCCCTGCGTCACATCAGCCTTGGCGCTGCTTGTGGCGCAGGTTCTCGCAGATCACCATGACCCGCCCGTGACGGCGGATCACCTTGCACTTGTCACAGATCTTCTTGACGCTCGGCTTGACCTTCACGATCGCTGTGTCTCCATCGTTGCGGGCCTACTTGTAGCGGTAGACGATGCGACCGCGGGACAGGTCGTAGGGGGACAGTTCGACGACGACCCGGTCTTCCGGAAGGATGCGGATGTAGTGCTGCCGCATCTTGCCGCTGATGTGCGCCAAGACCCGGTGACCGTT
Source organism: Frankiales bacterium (assembly GCA_019246495.1). GTDB lineage: Bacteria > Actinomycetota > Actinomycetes > JAFAQI01 > JAFAQI01 > JAFAQI01. Next base: position 4,524 of record JAFAQI010000099.1, read on the forward strand.
GGCGAGCTCGACGCGGAACATGGCGTTCGGCAGTGGCTCGACAACGCGCCCCTCGATCTCGATGGCGCCTTCCTTCTTCGGCATGTCCTCCGGCTTCTGTCCTCGTCGTGACGCGGGCGTGCGAACTCTCGGCTCGGTTGAGCCAACGGATGAGTCTACGTGACCCCCCGCTCACGCTCAAATCCCGTTGATCATGGGCATTCGAGCGCGACGCGCCGGGCGTGTCGCCCAGTTTGCCCATGATCAACGAAGTCAGGCGGAGGTGCGGAGGGCTCCCATGGCCGACAGGCGGGCGGCACCGCCGTCGAGCGCGGTCAGGACCCACGGTCCGGCCTCGGTGAGCGTGAACGTGTGCTCGAAGTGGGCGGAAGCCGCACCGTCGCGGGTCACCACGGTCCACTCGTCGTCGAGGACCCGGGTCTCCCGCCCGCCGAGGTTGACCATGGGCTCGACCGCGAGCGCGAGACCCCGGACGAGCTCCGGGCCCTTCGCCATTCGCCGGCCGACGTAGTTGTAGACCTGCGGGTCCTGGTGCATCTGCGTGCCGATGCCGTGCCCGACGTACTCCTCCACGATCCCCCAGCTCCCGCCGAGGGGGTGCGGCTGCGACCGGACGTAGTCCTCGATCGCCCGCGAGATGTCGATCAGCCGGCCGCCGAGCCGGGCCGCCGCGATGCCGTGCCAGAGCGACTCCTCGGTCACCCGCAGCAGCTCCGCCAGCTCCGGCTTGACCTGCCCGACGGGCACCGTCACCGCGGCGTCGCCGTGGTAGCCCTCGACGATTGCGCCGCAGTCGATCGAGATGACGTCGCCCTCCTGGACGACCGCCTTGGGCGACGGGATGCCGTGCACGATCTCGCTGTTGATCGAGGTGCAGATGCACGCCGGGAAGCCCCGGTAACCCTTGAACGAGGGGATCGCGCCCTCGCCGCGGATCGACTCCTCGGCGATCGCGTCCAGGTCGGCGGTCGACACCCCGGGCGCGACGGCGGCCTTGAGCTTCTCCAGGGTCCGGCCGACGACCAGGCCCGCTTCGCGCATGAGCCCGATCTCGTGCTCGTTCTTGTACTCGATCATCGCGACTACGGTACGCCGAAACGCCTCAGCGCCCGAATGGGCGAAGCGCAGCGATCGCGCGATCGGTCACGTCGTCGACCGGGCCCATCGCGTCGATGCCGACGAGGATCCCCTGCTCCGCGTAGTAGCCGACGAGCGGCGAGGTCTGCTCGTAGTAGACCTCCAGCCGGTGCCGGACGGTGTCCGGCTTGTCGTCGTCACGCTGGAACAGCTCGCCGCCGCAGATGTCGCACTGGCCTTCCTTCGACGGTGGGTCGAAGTCGAGATGCCAGATGTGTCCGCAGTTGCGACAGGTGCGCCGGCCCGACAGCCGCCGGACGACCTCGTCGTCGTCGACGACGAGCTCGAGTACGACGCCCAGCGGTGTCTTTGCCTCCTCGAGGATGTCGTCGAAGATC
>JAFAQI010000104.1 GCA_019246495.1 Frankiales bacterium
CCGAGAGCTTCCAGTCCGCGCTTGTCGCCGTCGACGGCAGCCTGCCGACCAACACCACCCCGACCAACCCGGTGGCGGCGGGTGCGATCGCGGCCGCGCTGACCCGGCTCGGCAACCCCTACGTCTGGGGTGCCACCGGCCCCAACAGCTTCGACTGCAGCGGGCTCACCCAGTGGTCCTACGCGCATGTCGGCATCCAGTTGCCGCGCGTCGCGGCCGACCAGTGGAACGCCGGCCCGCACGTCGCGATGAAGGACCTCGAGCCCGGCGACCTGCTGTTCTGGGCGACCGACGTCAACAACCCCGCCACGATCCACCACGTCGCCATCTATCTCGGCGCCGGCATGATGCTCGCCGCTCCGCACACCGGCGACGTCGTGAAGGTCCAGCCGGTCTATCTGACCGGCTACATCGGCGCGACCCGGCCCTACTCGTCGTCCTGACGCCGGCCTCGCCGCCGGACCTACCATGACGGCGTGGGAGCGAAGGCGCGAAGCGCGCCCGCGGCGGCTCCCGGCCTGGTCCTGGACAACCGCTACCGGTTGGAGCAGGTCCGCGCCTCACACGGTGGCGAGCGGATCTCCTCGGTGCTCTGGCGTGCCCGGGACGAGGTGCTCGACCGCCGGGTCGCCGTACGGCTGGTGACCGGGCTCAACCGAACCGACACCAAGCGGGTGCTCGCGGCCGCGACAAAGGCGAGCCGGGTCAAGGACAGCCGGTTCGTCCGAGTGCTCGACGTCGGTGAGATCGACCTAGCCGAGGGCCGGACGTGCTGGATCGCCACGGAGTGGGTCGACGGACCGTCGCTCGCCGCGCTCGTCCGTGGCGAGCCGCTCCCGGCGCCGGTGGCCACGGACGTGATCCGGCAGTGCGCCGACGCGGTCGCCGCCCTGGACCGCGAAGAACTGCGGCACGGCCGGCTGCACCCGGACCAGGTGATCGTGCCGGCCGACGGACAGCTGCGGATCACGGGACTCGCCGTCGCGGCGGCACTGTCCCCCGAGGGCGAGTCCAACGACACCCAGGCGCTGGGCGGGCTGCTCTTCGCGGCGCTCACCGGCCGCTGGCCACTGCCTGGCTGGACCGGCCTCCCGGCTCCCGACGCCCGGGCCGCCCGCCAGGCCCGTCCCCGACTGGTCCGGGCGGGGATCAGCCAGCGCCTCGACGACGTCACCCACGCCGCCCTGACCGGGGAGTACGCCGAAGCCCGGCGGCTGGCCCGTGCGCTCGGCGAGCTTCCCGCGCGACCGCTCAACGCGCCACCGCCCGCTCCGGCCGCGCCAGGGACCAGCCTGCTGAACCGCTGGGCCTGGCGCGTCGTCCCGCCCGCGCTGGTGGTGGCGATCGGCATCGCCGGATGGGCAATCGGCAGCGACCTCGGCCGCATCCCGACCAGCGCCCAGCAACCCCGGGCGGCGCTGCCGCCGGCGCGAGCAGCGGCGCCAGGGGCACCCGCAGCCCGCCTCGTCTGGCACCGGCCGCCGACGATCACGAGCTTCGACCCCGAAGGCGACGGCACGGAAGACCCCGGCGCCGTCGGCTTCGCGGTCGACCGCGACCCCACCACCATCTGGACCACGGACGTCTACCGCGGCGACCCACACTTCGGCGGGCTGAAGTTGGGGGTCGGCCTGCTGGTCGACCTGCACCGGCCGGTGTCCATCCGCCTCGCCGAGCTGGCGCTGGCGTCGGCCGGTGCCACAGTCGAGCTGCGCGCCGGCGACAACGTGCCGGCCCAGGCGTCGGACCTGCCCCTCGTCGCGAGCCGGACCGACGCCGGAGTGCGCACCCGGTTGACGCTGGCGCAACCGGTCCGCGCGCGCTACTGGCTGGTGTGGTTCACCGCACTTCCGCCGGTTGCGCACGGCTTCCAGGTCGGCGTGGCAGAGCTCGCGCTGCTCGGCTGATCGACGTGGCGGGACTACTCTGCGGTCCGGCCGCACAGCCTGGCGACGCGAGGGGGAGCGGGTGAGCGAGCCCCTGACCGGGCCCGACGTCGACGACCGCGCCCTCATCGACCGACATGCGGCGGGTGACCGTGACGCGTTCGCCGAGCTCGTCCGGCGCCATCGCGACCGGTTGTGGCGGGTTGCGCTGCGGACGCTGGGCAACCCGGAAGACGCGGCCGACGCCTTGCAGGACGCGTTGCTGTCGGCGTACCGGGCAGCCGGAGGCTTTCGCGGTGATGCCGCGGTGACCACCTGGCTGCACCGGATCGTCGTCAACGCGTGCCTCGACGTCGCCCGCAAGAAGGCCGCGCGACCGTCAGTGCCGCTCAGCGACACGCCCGCCGACGACCGGCCGGCGCGAGACACGATCGGCGACCGGGAGACCTCCGGTGACGTCCTGGCGGCCCTGCGGACGCTGCCGCCGGAACAGGCCGCGGCGGTCGTCCTGGTGGACATCGAGGGCTACCCCGTCGCCGAGGTCGCGGTGATGCTCGACGTCCCGGTGGGCACCGTGAAAAGCAGGTGCGCCCGCGCGCGCGGTCGGCTTGCCGAGTCGCTGCAGCACCTTGCACCAGGGAAGGGGGCACCAGGGAGCGGGGCACCAGGGAGCGGGGCGCCCGGGAACCCGGCAACGGCGCCGCCCGTCAGAAACACCGGGGACGACAACGACGATGGAGAGGAGCCGAGGTGAGCGAGCCCGCAGCCGGCCACCTCGACTTCGCCGCCCTGGCCGAGCTGGACGAAGGGCTTCTCGGCGGCGCGGCCGCCGATGCGGCGCGGGCCCATCTCGCCGAATGCCCCAGCTGCCGGTCGATGCAGGAACACCTTGCCGCGACCAGGTCAGCGCTCGCGGCCCTGCCCGACGAGCCGATGCCGACGGCGGTGAGCGCGCGACTCGACGCCGCCCTGCGCGGCGCCGCCGGGACCGCGACCGTCGTGCCGGCGCAGGCCGCTGCGGTGCCCTTCTGGCGCCGGCCGACCGCCGCGGGCCTCGCCGCCGCCGCGGCGGTCGCGGCCCTGGTCGCAGGTGTCGTCGTCGGCACCACCCGCCATCACGACAAGGCCAGGCCGCTGAACGAGGCGGCGGCGGGCGCCGGCGCCGTCCAGCGTGCGGCGGCCGCCGCGAACTTCCCGGTGACGAGCAGCGGCCAGCAATACACGCCGGTCAACGCGCCGACCCTCGTGGCCGGGCTACTGAAGGCGAAAGCGGCGCCGCTGGCCAGCGGTGCCGGCGGCACCGCAGCGTCGCCCAACCCGTCCCCCCTGACGTTGACCAACACGCAGGTGCCCGATGCGCTGGCGCCGCTGGAGTCCTCGCGCGCGGCCATTCTGCGGTGTGTCGCCGCACTGCGGGCCGGTGAGCCGTTTGCCGCGCCCATCCACGTCGACTTCGGCGTCTTCACCAACCGCCCCATCCACGTGATCAACCAGCCGGCAATGATCCTGCTGCTGCCCGCGGACAAGCCCACCTTCGACGAGGCCTGGATCGTCGGGCCGAACTGCGCCACGGCGCCCGACAACAACCTCTACCTCTACCAACAGGTCCCCGCGCAGCCCTGACGAGCCCGGCTCACCAGTCCGGGCTCTCCACCGGCGCCGGTCTCGGCGGTGGGAACAACACTGGCCAGATCGCGACCCCGACGAGCGCGGTGAGGTAGGGCAGCCAGACCTGTCGCAGCGGATGAACCGGCGTCACCGGTGCGCCGAACAGCCGGAAGGCGAGCGCCGTACCCAAGAGCGCAGCAGCCACCGCAGCCAGGAGCACGAGCAACTGCTCGCGCCGGCTCCGGCGTCCAGCCGCGGTCGACGCCGCCCAGGACGCGGCCAGCCCGCCGACCACCGGCCAGGCGAGCGACATGAAGTGCACGTTGACGTACTCCGCGCCGACCCATGCCGTCGGGTACGCCGTGAGCAGCGCCGCCGAGCCCGCACGGACGCCAATGTTGTGCGCCCCGGCCGGTGTCGGAGGCGCCTGGCTGCGGCCACGGCACACGGCGCAGCCGCCGTCGCCGTACGCCGCGCGGTCCGCCGCGCAGCGCCCGCGCCCGCAGGTCGGGCAGCTGTCGGCGAGGAGCCGGTCCGGATGGGCAGCGCACCGGCCCGCAGGTCCCGCCCCGACGGTCATGCGGGCAAGCCTCGCACGGGAATCATCGTCGGTAGGCTCGCGTTCCCGCGAGCGCAGGACACCCGCCGTCGGCGGGCGCGAGACATGAGGTGATGGCGATGAGCGACCCGGCGATCCGCGACGTGATCATCGTCGGCTCCGGGCCGGCGGGTTACACCGCGGCGGTCTACACCGCGCGCGCCAACCTTCGCCCGCTGGTCATCGAAGGCGTCCAGTACGGCGGCGCGCTGATGAACACGACCGAGGTCGAGAACTTCCCGGGCTTCGTCGACGGCATCCAGGGTCCGGACCTCATGGACCACATGCGCAAGCAGGCCGAGCGCTTCGGCGCCGAGCTCATCTCCGACGACGCGACCGAGCTGCACCTCACCGGGGACATCAAGACGGTCGTCGTGGGCGGCGAGACCCACCGCGCCCGGACCGTGATCCTCGCGATGGGGTCGGCGTACCGGATGCTCGGGCTGCCCAACGAGGACCGGCTGATGGGCCACGGCGTCTCGGCGTGCGCCACCTGCGACGGGTTCTTCTTCCGCGGCCAGGAGATCGCGGTGGTCGGCGGCGGCGACTCCGCGATGGAGGAGGCGACGTTCCTCACCCGGTTCGCCGACCGGGTGCACCTGCTGCACCGCCGGGACTCTTTCCGCGCGTCGAAGATCATGCAGGAGCGCGCTCTCGGCAACGAGAAGATCAGCGTGCACTGGAACACGGTGGTCGAGGACATCCTCGGCGAGGACAAGGTCGCCGGGCTCGCGGTCCGCAACATCGTGTCCGGCGAGGGCTCGACCCTCGACGTCACCGGCCTGTTCGTCGCGATTGGTCACGACCCTCGGAGCGAGCTGGTCCGCGGGCAGGTCGACCTCGACGACGAGGGCTACGTGCTCGTCGATGCGCCGGGCACCCGCACCAACCTCAGCGGCGTCTTCGCCTGCGGTGACCTGGTGGATCACACCTACCGGCAGGCCATCACCGCCGCGGGCACGGGCTGCGCGGCCGCGCTCGACGCCGAGCGGTTCCTCGCCGACCACGAGGGATGACCGGGCGAGCCGCCGGGAATGACGGGGGCGTTCGCTACGTTTCGACGAGCAGCAGACCTTCGACGAGGAGAGACCATGGGCGCGGGCACCAAGACCGTCACGGACGCCACCTTCGACACCGAGGTGCTCGCGAGCGACAAGCCGGTGCTGGTCGACTTCTGGGCCGAGTGGTGCGGACCGTGCAAGATGGTCGCCCCGGTGCTCGAGGAGATCGCGTCCGAGCACGGCGACAAGATCACTGTCGCCAAGGTGAACATCGACGAGAACCCCGAGATCGCCCGCCGCTACCAGATCATGTCCATCCCCACGATGTCCGTCTTCCGCGGCGGCGAGGTCGTCAAAAGCATCGTCGGCGCGAAGCCCAAGGCAGCGCTCCTCCGCGATCTCGACGGCGTGATCTGAGGCTCAGGTCTCTACTCGCGGCGTCTCGCTGAGGTCACCTGTTCGGGTCGTTTGGGGTAGTGGCTGCGCGGCTACCATCCGCGGATGCAGGTGTTCCGGCGCGGCGACGAAGGCCCCGTGGTGGCCGAGATCCGCGCCAAGCTGGGCCGGCTGGGCCTGCCCGGCGAGGGGCCGGGCGACGGTGACGTCTTCGACGACGTGACCGACCGCGCCGTGCGCACCTTCCAGCAGCGCCGCGGCCTGCGGGTCGACGGGGTAGTCGGCCCGGAGACCTACCGCGCGCTGGACGAGGCGCACTGGCAGCTCGGCGACCGGGTGCTGTCGTTCACGGCGGGTCACATGTTCGTCGGCGACGACGTAGCGGTCCTTCAGGAGCGACTGCTCGACATGGGCTTCGACCCGGGCCGTTGCGACGGCATCTTCGGTCGCCAGACGGAGTCGGCCCTCCGGGAGTTCCAGCGCGGCGTCGGGCTCGTGCCCGACGGCACCGTCGGGCCGAGCACGCTGCGGGCGCTGGACATGCTGCGCCGCACGGTCACCGGCGGCTCGCCGTCCCAACGGCGCGAGGAGGAGCGGCTGATGCGCAGCGGCTCCGCGGTCTCCGGGCGGATCGTGCTGCTCGACCCGGGGCACGGCGGCGACGACCTCGGCGCCTGTGCCCATGACCTCGCCGAGTCCGAAGTGGCCTTCGACCTGGCCAGCCGCATCGAGGGACGGCTGGGAGCCCTGGGCGTGCAGCCGTTGCTCACCCGCGGCGCCGACGGTTGTCCAGACGACCAGGCCCGGGCAGCATTCGCCAACGAGACCGGCGCGGACCTGCTCATCTCCCTGCACCTCGACGCGGTCATGGCCGCGGCGCCGAACGGGGTCGCCACCTACTTCTACGGCGCGCAGCTGCCGGGACGCTCGGTCAGCTCCGCGGTCGGCGAGCGGCTGGCCGACCTGGTGCAGCACGAGATCGTCGCGCGCACCGACCTGCGCGACTGCCGGACGCACCCGAAGGCCTGGCAGCTGCTGCGCATGACGCGGATGCCGGCCGTGCGGATCGACGTGGGCTACGTCACCAACGCCGGCGACGCCGCCCGGCTACGCCGGCCGGAGTTCCGCGATGCCGTCGCGGAGGCTGTGGCGGTCGGCGTCCAGCGGCTCTACCTGCCCGAGGAGCCTGACCGCACGCGCGGCCAGATCCGGCTCCCCGCCCTCGCTGGCTGAGCGTCAGACCGGGCGGAGCGCACCCTCCGGCGACATCGAGCCGAGTAGCCGCTCGAGCGCGACCTCGACGTCCTCTCGCCACGACGCGGCAGTCTTGAGCTCGAGGCGCAGGCGGGGGAAGCGCGGATGCGGCCGCACGGTCTTGAACCCCACCGCAAGCAGGTAGTCGGCCGGCAGGACGCAGTGCCCGACCCCCGGCCACTGCGCGTCGCCGAACGCCTCGACCGCGCGGATCCCCCGGCGGGTGAGGTCCTTGGCGACTCCCTGCACGAGCATCCGGGCGAGGCCACCGCCGCCGAACTCGGGCAACACCTCCGCCGTCATCAGCAGGGCCGCGTCCGCACTGACCGGGCTGGTCGGAAACGCCACCGAGCGGGGCGCGTAGGCCGACGGGGCGAACATCACGTAGCCAGCCGGCACGCCGTCGACGTAGCAGATCTTGCCGCAGCTCCCCCACTCCAGCAGGACCGCGGAGACCCACGCCTCCTTCTCGAGCTCGGTGTCCCCGGTCTCCGCAGCGCGCGCGCCACCGACCGGGTCCAGCTCCCAGAACACGCACCGCCGGCACCGACGAGGAAGATCGTCGAGGTTGTCGAGGGTGATGTTGACCAGACGCCGGGTCACCGGCCCGCTCCTGACGGGCGCCATGCGCGCATCGCGACGACTCCTCACGCAGCCCGTCAGGAAGAGTAACGCCCGGCGGCGCCTCGCCCAAGCCCTCTGCAGAAGCCCGCCGCGGCGGCGTACCGCGGGTAATTGGCGGGCCGGGGAGCCGCTGCCGCGGCTACGCTGCGGGCGTGGAGGTGCGGCAGTCGGACAAACTCGCGCATGTCGCCTACGACGTGCGCGGGCCCGTGCTGGCGGAGGCCATGCGGCTCGAGGCCGAAGGCCACCGCATCCTCCGGCTCAACATCGGAAACCCCGCCCCGTTCGGGTTCGACGCTCCCGACGAGATCGTCGCCGACATGGCGCGCACGTTGGCGACCGCGCAGGGCTACAGCGACTCCAAGGGCATCCTGCCGGCCCGCCGGGCGGTCGTGCAGTACCACGCCGCCAAGGGCGTCGAGGCGATCGACGTCGACGACGTCTGGCTCGGCAACGGCGTCTCAGAGCTCATCACCATGACGCTCCAGGCGCTGCTCAACGACGGCGACGAGGTGCTGATCCCTGCGCCTGACTATCCGCTCTGGACCGCGATCACCACGCTGTGCGGCGGGCGGGCGGTGCACTACCTGTGCGACGAGCAGGCCGACTGGCTGCCTGACCTCGACGACCTGGCTGGCAAGATCACCGACCGCACCCGCGCGCTGGTCGTGATCAACCCCAACAACCCGACCGGCGCCGTCTACCCCCGCGAGGTCCTCGAGGGCCTCGTCGACCTGGCCCGCCGCCACCAGCTGCTGCTGCTCGCCGACGAGATCTACGACCAGATCCTGTACGACGACGCCGAGCACGTCGCGCTCGCTTCGCTGGCTCCGGACGTCGTCTGCGTGACGTTCAACGGGCTGTCCAAGTCCTACCGGGTTGCCGGATATCGGGCCGGATGGGCCGTGGTGTCCGGTCCGCGGGAGCATGCCCGCAGCTTCCTCGAGGGGCTGACGCTTCTCGCCAATATGCGCCTGTGCCCCAACGTCCCCGCTCAGCACGGGATCCAGGCGGCGCTCGGCGGCTCCCGCAACGTGCACGATCTCGTGCTCCCCGGCGGTCGGCTTCATGACCAGCGGGACCTCGCGCACCGCCTGCTCAACGAGATCCCGGGCGTGAGCTGCACCCTTCCCCGCGGCGCGCTCTACGTCTTCCCGCGGCTCGATCCGGCCGTGCACGCGGTCGTCGACGACGAGGCGCTCGTGGTCGACTTCCTTCGCCAGGAGCACGTGATGATCGGGCACGGCACGGGCTTCAACTGGCCGCAGCCCGACCATGTGCGCATCGTCACGCTGCCGGCCGTCGAGGACCTCACCGACGCGATCAGCCGGTTCGGGGCGTTCCTGGAGCGGCGGCAGGCGACCGCTCAGTAGTCGAGCGACTACTGAGCGTCATCAGCACCCGCGTTGCGCAGGATCGCAGCCGTGATCCGGTCGAGGTCTTCCGCCGATCCGAACTCGACGATCAGCTTGCCCCGGCGGCGGCCCGGCTCCACCCGCACCCGGGTGTCG
>JAFAQI010000123.1 GCA_019246495.1 Frankiales bacterium
TTCAGCGTGCCGCGTTGGTCGTCCGGCCCCCACCGGCCCCAGTTGTTCACGGCCTTGGCGAGCGCGAGGAACTCCTCGGTCAGCGCCATCGGTCGATCGTCACACAGTGCCCGAGCCGAGTGTCGCGTGCCTCGCCGCGAGTCCGCGCCGCCAGTCGATTCTTCAGTCGAGTGGGGTGCAGATCCGGCACGGCTCGAGCTTGGTCTTCGCGGGATCGACCGACGAGAGGTCGTTGCGTCCCGAGACGACCGAGCAGTCGGCCCGGTGGAAGATCGAGCCACTCGGCGTGGCCACGAACTGGCCGGCGTTCACCGCGCCGGGTTGGCCGGCGACCTCCACCCGTCCGCCGGTCAGCAGCGCCTCGAGGCGACCGAGTGCGGCGGTCAGCTCGCGCGCCTGCTCCCGCGACTCGCGGATGCGCACGGTCTGCCAGTAGGCGAAGTAGACGAAGCCGCCGGCGAACACCAGCGCCAGGCCGAGAATGCCGCCGGAGATGAGGTAGCTGTTCTGCTCGAACGGCAGCGGCGTGTGCGACGCACCCTGCCAGCCCAGGATGATGAGCAGGACACCGAGCGGCATCAGGATGCCGCCGACGATGAGAAGCGCACGCTCGAGGTCGGTGTTCGCCGCGCGGGTGCGCAGTGCCTGTACGCCGGCGGACAGGCGGGCGAACCGGCTGTTGGACTCGGCGCCGAGCTGGCCGGCCAACGTCGGTGACGTCGTCGTCATGTCGTCTCCCCCAGCGGGCAGGCGGCGCCGCGTTGCGCGAGCACCTCGTCAGGCAGCCGCTTCAGGCCGGCCGCGATGAGCCCGGATCCCAGCAGCACGAGCACGATCCAGGTGGGGCTGATGCCACCGGGCAACGACGAGCGCTGCGCGGCGAGGACCGGCGCGACCGCGGGCGGCTGGTTGCCGGCCACCTGCGGCCCCGGCAGTGGTGCGCCACCGCCGGTGCCTGTGGTCGTACCGGTCGACGTCGGTGGCGGCACGGAGCCAGTCGACGTCACCGGCGGTGGGGAGACGGACGGCAGCGGCGGCGGCTTGTAGACGAAGCCCTTGCCGGTCGTCGCCTGGATGACCGCGCCGCCGAACGTCATGATCTGCCCGGTGTCGTTGGCGTTGCTCATGTACTGCGGGTTGGTCTCCTGCACGATGAGCTGCCCGCTGAACAGCTGAGCGCTCGCGCCCTTGACCTGCTTCGTCGGGTTAGCCACGTAGATCGCGATACCGGCCTTGTTCAGCATCGAGTTGAGCGCGTCGAGTGACGGCAATTTCGAGCCTTTGCCCTGGACGTGGATGCCGGAGTTGTCGACGGTGACGGGCACCCCGCCGACCTTCATGCCGGTGACCGTCGTGATCGCGTTGCCACTTGCGGTCTTGCCGTTCGTCACCGCGTGAGCTGTCGAGCGGACGCTCGAGATCGTCAAGGCCCCACCGCCGATCGACACGTCGCGGACCGTGCTCACCGCGTCGACGATCGCGGTGTGCGTTCCCTGCAGCTTGATCGTGGTCGCGGAGGTCGTCGTACCGAAGGCGTTGCTCACCGCCGGCACCTTGCCGCCGGCGATCTCGGTCGCGGCGCTAACCAGGCTGGCGGTGAGCTTCGCGGCCATCGTCAGCCCCGGGCCCGTTGTCGTCTGGCTGGGCTTGCCGGCGCCGGACTGTGCCTCGGCCTTGTAGGAGTCGTTCATCGCCTGGTAGGCGCTGTCCGGGAACGTCGGCACGTGTGCCGCGCACGGCAGCGGCGGCAGCGGCAGCGGGATCGGCACGGTGTTGCCCGGGTTGGGCGGCAGGCACGATCCGGCGAGGAGCTTGAGGGTGTCGCCGCCGTGGCCGCCGGTGCCGCCCGGCCAGAAGACAGAGGTCAATGCGTCGGCGACGCCACCGGACTGCAGGGTCGAGGAGGCATAGGGAACCTGCGCTTCAACGTCCTCGCCGGTGTGGCTGTAGCCCGGGGCGCGGATGCCGGTCGCGGTCGCCGTGATGTCGATGTTGCCGAAGCCGGAGCCCGGTGCTCCCGCTGCGTGGGCGGTGACCAGTCCGGTGCCGCCGGCCCCGAGGAGCGCGACGCCTCCGCTGACGACGCCCAGCGCCGTACGACGCCTCCAGCTCCGCGCCGGGCGGGCCGGCCCTGTCGCTCGATGCCGTCCGCTTGCGGTCATGCCGCACCTCCGAGATAGGCGGCCGAGACGTGCTCCTCGATGTCCTGCGGCTGCCCGACAGCCACGATCCTGCCTTGCGTCATGACGGCCGCGAAATCGGCGACCTTCAACGCGGTGTTGGCGAACTGTTCGACGAGCAGGATCGTGATCCCTTCCTCGCCGAGCTGCTGCACGAGGTCATAGAGCTGGCCGACGATGATCGGCGCGAGGCCCATCGAGATCTCGTCGAGCAGCAGGATGGCCGGCTCTGCGACCAGGGCGCGGGACATGGCGAGCATCTGCTGCTCGCCGCCGCTCATCGTCCCGGCCCGCTGCTTGCGGCGCTCGCCCAGGCGCGGGAAGCGGGTGAACGCGCGGTCCTGCACCTCCCTGGCCGAGAGCCCGGCGGCGTAGGTCCAGATGCGCAGGTTGTCCTCGACCGTGAGGTTGGGAAAGATCCCGCGGCCTTCTGGGATGCGGCTGAGCCCGGCGCGGGCGAGCGCGTCCGGCTTGGCGCCGTTCACGTGCGTGCCCGCGACGTGCACGCAACCCGCGGTCGGCCGGATCATGCCGGAGATCACCTGGAGCGTGGTCGACTTGCCGCCGCCGTTGGGTCCGAGCAGGGCGAACACGCAGCCGGTCGGGACGGCGAACGTGACGCCGTGCAGCACCTCGATCCGCCCGTAGCCCGCGTGGACGTCGATCAGCTCGATCGCCTGGGTCATGCCGGCTCGCCTCCGTCTGCGGTGTCGACGCCGAGGTAGGCCGCTTGCACCGCTTCGTTCTTGCGGATCTCGGCAGGGGTTCCGGCGGCGATGAGCCGGCCGAAGTCGAGGACGAAGATGCGCTTGCAGACCCGCATGACGAGGTCGACGTCGTGCTCCACCAGCAGGATCCCGGTGCCGTCGCGGGTCAGGTCGACCATGAGGTCGCCGAGGGCCGCGGTCTCGTCGTGGTTGAGGCCGGACCCGACCTCGTCGAGCAGCAGCAGCTTGGGCCGGGTCGCGAGCGCCCGACCGAGCTCGACGAGCCGAGCGATGCCGGTGGGCAGCGCGTCGACTCGCTCCTCGGCCACGGTCGAGAGGC
>JAFAQI010000472.1 GCA_019246495.1 Frankiales bacterium
GCCACCGAGATAGATGTTGATCGCGTGATAGCCCGAGTCGCTCCACGACCGCAGCACCCCGGTCGACGGGGCGAGGCATGTGTCGATGCCCGGCGCCGACAGGTGCGCGACGTGCACCGCCGCGACCCGGCTCTGACCGACGCGGTACGCCGCAGCACCCGCCGGCGGCGTCGCGAGCACCGGCAAGGCGACCGCCAACGCCGCAATCGCGGCCAGGCCCATCCGGCGGCCGCTCATCAGGTCACCCGGTCCAGCGCCGCGGACAGGTGCGGAGCGAGCGCTGTGTCGGCGGTCGCCATCTCCATCGCATACATCAGCTTTCCCCCGCGCACGGCGTAGAGCCGGTGGTCGGTCGCGACCTGCTTGGCCGTCGCGGTGTGCACGATCACGTCGCTGGTGATCTCGACGTGGGACCCGGCCGGACCCTCGACGAGCCCACCGTAGAACACCTCGACGAGCCCCGCGGCCACACTCAGAACCACCTCGAGGCTGCCGTCGGGTTGCGGCCGCCAAAAGCCGCTCTGCCGGGCCAGCGGCCGGCCGTCGTCGACCGCCCAGGAGCGGCTGGTGAAGACGAGGACAGGTTTCCCCTCGCAGGTGAAGGAGACCTCCTCCCCGAACGCGAAGTCAGCGTCGAGTGTGGGGAAGCCACCGACGCCTTCCCCCCGCCACGTGCCGCGCAGGAACGCGAACGGGCGGACCGCATCCGGGAGGTCGAGAGCGGCATCCGTCACGGCGGCGAGGCTATCCGGAGGGAAAGGCGGTGCAACTGTCCCGAAACGCCCGGATTTGCCCGGTGCGAGAAACGCAAATTCCTATAGTGAACGCAGTTAGTCACCGAAACGAACGGCGACCGCCGTCGTTGAACACAGCAGGAAACACAGCACGCAACACAGCGACTCCCCCGTCGCCGCCCAGGGTGTGTTCACGCGTCATCCTTCGCCGTCGACGGGCGTCCGAAGGGTTGGCCGCACGGTGACCGAGCAGGCGACGCCACTACGTCCGGGGATGGACGTCGTCGTCGACTTCGGCCGCCCGGAGTGGACGCAGGCCGCGGACGAGTCGACCTTCCCGCCGGTCAAACGCCACCGGCTCACCGCTCGCCGCAGCCGGGTCATGGAGACCCTCGGCGCGGTTCACGCCTCCGACGGCGCCGCTCTCGCCGCGCTGGTCGACCTCGCCGTGCTCGCCATGGTGTCGTTGTTCCTCGACGTCGTGCCGACCTGGTTCCGCATCGCCTATCCCGTGGCCGCCGTCGCCGCCGGCTACGTCGGACGGCTCTACACCGAGCGGGACAGCGTCCAGACCCGCGGCGTCGGCTGGTATCCCGGCCGCGTCGTCGGCGCCCTCACCGCGGTCGCCGTCATCCCGGTCGCGCTCGGCCTCGTCGGAGTGGCCGCCGCGGCCGAGCTCGAGATCGGCGCGTTCGTCGCGCTGACCGGCCTGCGCTGCCTGACCTGGGTCGCTCTCGTCGTCGCCCGCCGGCGCGGGCACTCGCTGCGCCCGACACTGATCATCGGCGCGGCCCAGCCGGCCGCGACGGTCTGGCGCCGGCTCGTCGAGTTCCCCGAGGCGGGGCTGCTCCCCGTGCAGCTGCTCACCTTCGACGCCGCGCACGAGCCCGGCGTCGTGCAGGACGCTCTCGACGAGTGGGACATCCAGCACGTCGTCCTCGTGGCTCCCGGTCGCGCCGAGGCCGCGCTCACGGCATCGCTGCCGCGCCAGCCGGAGCGCGCGCCGTTCTTCTCCGCCGTACCGGCGCTGACCGAGCTGTTCCTCGACCCGGGTTCCGTCACCGAAGTCGGCGGCATCCCGCTGATCCCGCTCGGCAGGGTGACCCGCATGCGGCACCGGTTCCCAGGCAAGCGCGCGTTCGACATCGCGGTCAGCTCCCTGTTGCTGCTGCTCGGTGCGCCGCTGTTGGCACTCGTCGCGATCGCCGTGAAGCTCGACGACGGTGGCCCGATCTTCTATCGCCAGGCCCGCGTCGGCCGCAACGGCGAGCTCTTCCGGATGGTGAAGTTCCGCACGATGGTCGTCGGCGCCGACAAGCTGCTCGACGAGATGCT
>JAFAQI010000254.1 GCA_019246495.1 Frankiales bacterium
ACCTTGGCGCCGCCGAGCACCACCACGTACGGCCGGGCCGGGCTGGTGGTGAGCTGCCGCAGCACCGCGACCTCGGCCAGCACGAGCTGCCCGGCCGCGTGCGGGAGCAGCCGCGGGGTGTCGTACACGCTGGCGTGCTTGCGGTGCATGGCCCCGAAACCGTCCCCGACGTACACATCGGCGAGCGCGGCGAACCGGGCCGCGAGCTCACCACGGACCGCGTCGTCCTTGCTCGTCTCGCCCGGGGAGAACCGCACGTTCTCGAGCACGGTCAGCGACGCGTCACTCCCCCGCGTCGAGACGTCGCCGCCTGCAGGGTCCTCGACGAAGGCGACCTTCTCGTCGAGCAGCTCGCCGAGCCGCTCGGCAACGGGCGCGAGGCTGTACCTCGGGTCGGGCGATCCCTTGGGCCGGCCCAGGTGCGCGCAGACGATGACGCTTGCGCCCGCGTCGAGCAGTTGCCGGAGCTGCGGGACGCTGGCACGGATGCGGCCGTCGTCGGTGATGCGCGCGGCGCCGCCGTCGTCGTCGTGCTCGAGCGGCACGTTGAGATCCGACCGGACGAGCACGCGTTTGCCGGCGACGTCACCCAGGCTGGCGACGTCGGGAAGTCGTGGCGCCATCCGCCGCGTCAGAGCCGGCTGGCGACGAGCGAGGTCAGGTCGACGAGCCGGTTGGAGTAGCCCCACTCGTTGTCGTACCAGCCCACGATCTTCACCTGGTTGCCGATCACCTTGGTGAGGCCCGCATCGAAGATGCACGACGCCGGATCGGTCACGATGTCGGCCGAAACGATCTCGTCCTCGGTGTAGCGCAGGATTCCCTTCAACGGGCCGTCCGCCGCGGCGCGCATCGCATTGTTCACTTCCTCGACCGTGGTCTCACGGCCGACGCTCGCGGTGAGGTCGGTGGCCGAACCGGTGGGGACCGGCACACGCAGGGCGTAGCCGTCGAGCTTGCCCTTGAGGTTGGGCAGCACCAGCCCGATCGCCTTCGCGGCACCGGTCGACGTCGGCACGATGTTGATGGCCGCCGCCCGCGCGCGCCGCAGGTCCTTGTGCGGACCGTCCTGGAGGTTCTGGTCCTGCGTGTAGGCGTGGATGGTGGTCATCAGACCGCGCTCGATGGTGAACGTCTCGTCGAGCACCTTGGCCATCGGCGCCAGGCAGTTCGTCGTACAGGACGCGTTGGAGATGACGGTCTGGCTTCCGTCGTACTTGTCGTCGTTGACGCCCAGCACGATGGTGATGTCCTCGTCGGTTGCCGGCGCGGAGATGATGACCTTCTTGGCGCCGCTCTTGTCGACGTGCTGGCGGGCGTCCGCGGCTTTGGTGAAGATGCCGGTCGATTCGATCACGATGTCGACGCCAAGGTCCCCCCACGGCAGCGCGCCGGGGCCGCCCTTCTCGGCCAGGCCCTTGATGTGGCGGTTGCCGACCTGGATGCCGTCGTCCGTGACCTGCACCTCCTCATCGAGCCGGCCGAGGATGGAGTCGTACTTCAGGAGGTGGGCGATGGTCTTGGTGTCGCCCAGGTCGTTGTAAGCAACGACCTCGAGGTCCTGGCCGCTGGCCAGGAGGGCGCGGAAGAAGTTCCGTCCGATGCGCCCGAATCCGTTGACACCGACACGAGTGGCCACGCCGCTCACTCCCAGTCCGTACGACGACAAGCAATCGCACCGAGGTTATCTAAGGCACGTCGGCGAGCATCTCGGGCGTCAACGAGGCCTCGGTGTTGGGGATGCCGAGGTCGTCCGCGCGCTTGTCGGCCATCGCGAGCAGCCGGCGGATCCGACCGGCAATCGCATCCTTGGTCAGCGGCGGGTCGCCGAGTGCACCGAGCTCCTCCAGCGATGCCTGCGAGTGCTCGAGCCGGAGCCGGCCGGCCGACAGCAGGTGCTCGGGGGCGTCCTCGCCGAGGATCTCGAGCGCGCGGGAGACCCGCGCGCCGGCGGCGACTGCGGCGCGGGCCGATCGGCGTAGGTTCGCGTCGTCGAAGTTGGCCAACCGGTTCGCCGTCGCGCGAACCTCGCGGCGCATCCGGCGCTCTTCCCACGCCAGCACGCTGTCGTGTGCGCCAAGCTTGGTCAGCATCACGCCGATGGCGTCGCCGTCGCGCACGACCACGCGGTCCACGCCGCGGACCTCACGCGCCTTCGCCTGTACGCCGAGGCGACGCGCTGCCCCGACCAGCGCCAGGGCGGACTCCGGCCCGGGACAGGTGATCTCGAGCGACGAGGACCGGCCCGGCTCGGTCAGTGAGCCGTGCGCCAGGAAGGCTCCGCGCCACGCGGACGCCGCATCACAAGTCGCACCCGAGACCACCTGCGGCGGCAGTCCGCGCACCGGCCGGCCGCGGCCATCGACCAGCCCGGTCTGCCGGGCGAGCGCGTCGCCGTCCTTGATCACGCGCACGAGGTAGCGCGATCCCTTGCGCAACCCGCCGGCCGACACCACAGCCATCTCCGAGCCGTGGCCATAGACCTCGGAGAGGTCCTTGCGAAGCCGGCGCGCGATCGCTCCCGCGTCGACCTCGACTTCGACCATGAGGTGGCCGCTGTTGATGTGCAGCCCACCGGCGAACCGCAGCAGCGAGGCCATCTCCGCCTTGCGGCAACAGGGTTTGGTGACGGACAGCCTGGCCAGCTCGTCCTTGACCGCGGCCGTCATCGCCATGCCGTATCGCCTCCCATGGTGCCGAAGATGTCGCGGTAGACCGCTGCCAGGCGCTGCGGATCATGCCGGGGTGACCCGTCGTCGCACGCGAGCGGGGCGAGCACGAGCTCGGCGCCGAAACCGGCGACCGCTTCGCGCAGCTGTGCCTCGCCGCCGCGGACCGCGGCTTCGTCGGCGAGGACGACGTCGAGCTCGAGGTCCGGGGCGTGCGCGGCCAGGACCTCGAGGTGGGTCTCCGGGGAGAACCCGTCGGTCTCGCCCGGCTGCGGCGTGAGGTTCATCGCGACCGCTCGCTTTGCCCGGGTCCCGGTGACGGCCTTCGCCATCTCGGGGACGAGCAGGTGCGGGATCACGCTCGTGAACCACGACCCGGGACCGAGGACGACCCAGTCGGCTTCCATCACCGCCTGCACCGCTTCGCTGCACGCGGCGGGCTCCGGCGGCTCGATGCGTACGGCGACAACCCGGCCCGGCGTGGTCGCGACAGCCACCTGGCCACGCACCTCGACCGGCGCACCGGGGTCACCGGGCACGAGCCCGACGACGTCAGCGACGATCTCCAGCGGTTCGGGCGCGAGCGGCAGGACCCGGCCGGCGGCATGCAGCAGGTCGGCGACGAAGTCGAGCGCGCGCACCGGGTCGCCCAGCCGGTCGGCCAGTGCCGTGATGACAAGGTTGCCGACCGGATGGCCGGCCAGCGAGCCGTCTCCGCCGAACCGGTGCTGCGTCACGTCGGCCCAGAGCCGGCCCCAGTCGTCGTCGCCGGCGAGCGCGGCGAGCGCCATCCGCAGGTCGCCGGGCGGCAGGGCGCCGAACTCGCTGCGCAGCCGGCCGGACGACCCCCCGTTGTCGGCGACGGTGACGATCGCGGTCACCTCGTCCGTGACCCGCCGCAGGGCGGAGAGGGACGCGGCGAGGCCGTGACCGCCGCCGAACGCCACCACGCGGGGCGGGCGGGAAGCCAAGCTCACTCCCGCCCGAGGTCGCGGTGCGAGACGGTGACGTCGCGCCCGGCCAGCCGGGC